>JBOGSL010000223.1:0-3510 GCA_050695395.1 Chloroflexota bacterium
GGTCCGGAATCAGTCCCGCTCCCCTTGGTTCGTCGTGTTACGCTCACGATCCGCCATGATGCCTCCGTTGCCTGGCTGTGGCAACGAATGGCCATTCGAGCCCCCATTGCGGCGCTCGAGTTCCCACGCGGCGAAGCATCGAGCGTGAACGTGGTAACTGCCCGCGCCGGGGCCCTGGTCCGAAGTGAATTGAAGCTCGAGCTCGACCTCGCCCGTCCCTACAGTCTTCCCGCACACGGCACACGTTGCGCCGCTGCCGGGCCCTCCCCATAGGCCCTCTGGACGGCGGTCCGGTAAATTGGCGGCCTTCATCGCCTCGCGAGCCCGAGCGCGCAGCACGCTGTCCTCATCCATCTTCAATCTCTCCCCGTGGGGCCGCCCCTGCGGCCTATGCTGCATAGAATGACAAATCCGTCTCGGCGGATTGATCCGCGGGCGGCGTCGCGCTCGGGACTTGTCCGGCGATGGACAGCCAAGCGGTGCCGTGCGACACGGCCGCCGCATAACCAAGGCATGCACCGGGGTGCACCGCATTGCAACAGGCTGTACCGCCCCCGCGGCGCGCGCCCGACGGGACATCGCAGATGAGCGTGACGGGAGGCCCGCGCGCTTGTCGCGCGGACCGGAGTGCCTCGCTGTTGTTAGGTGACGAGGCTGGGAAGGATTTGGGCCGTGTAGGGATCGAACCTACGACTAAGAGATTAAGAGTCGCAGGGGGTGCTCGCCGCGGCTCAAGCACACGCTATCCGGCACCTAGCAAGTAATTGATTTAATGACACATAGCGAAGGCGCGGCGAGCGCAAGAGGGGGGTGCCGACGAGGATCGACGAGTACCTCACTGCACTGAATGGGATACCTCGCCGTCTTCTCTAATTCGACAGCCTCGATGAGTGCCGGACCAAAGAGGACGTTGCCCCGGTGGTACAAGAGCCCGAGTGCGGCGCCTCCGCGGACCAGAAACCTCGCGTTGAGCAAGCTATGTATGGCAAACGAAAGCAGCGCGAATAACTTCTCCGCGTAGCGGCTTGGTGCTGAAACGGCGAAGTTATCAGAGAACAGCGAGAACTCGAAGCTGGCATGTTCGTCGATGGAATCCTCCGGCACACCACGAACACGAAGCTTCTCAACTTTTTCTTTCACGTTCGGGGAGAAGTTCCGCGCGTACTCCCCTATACCCTCCACAGCTCGCCTGAGGTCACTGTAACGTGAAGGATCGTTGCATGCGTCCTTCCAGCCTAGGATATCCGCGTAGACGACTATCCTCTGCTCGTATGACTCGCATGGATCGCTCATGGCTTTCGGTTCACCTGCAAACCCGAAGACCGCATAGACCGGCACGCTTCCGTGTCGAGAATACCGCATACCCGAGCATTTCGGGTATTCGCCGACCGCAGCCGGCAACACGTTTTCTCGAAGCACTGCGCGCCTGGTCCATAAGCATCCACGTTGCAGGATGATGCGCGCTAGTGCGTCTAGATTCGGCACGGCATCCCGCCGCCCTCGCCCCTTGGCCTGAAAGTGCGGACCCGCGGTCCTTGCCAGGCCATGAATTACGTATATACTATGGCTACACATCAGCGGACTCGAGGAACCATCATGTCCCAAGCCATCTTGAAGTGGGGTAACAGTCTCGCGTTCCGCATCCCTTCCGCCATCGCGAAGCAGATGCAAATCGAGGAAGGCGCAGAGGTCGAGTTCCGCATCGAAGGAAAGCAGCTCATCGTCGAAAAGGCGGATGAGATGCCAAGCTTCACCGATCGCGAGCTCGACCGGGCGCTGCGCAAGGTCAAGAAGGAACTGATCGACTTCGGTAGACCCCGCGGCAATGAGATTCTGTAATGGCTGCGGTCGCGGAGGGGGACATTCTAGAGATCGACGCGGATTCGGCCGTCGGGCATGAGCAGCGCGGCCGACGTCCGGTCTTGGTCGTATCCGTCGATGCGCTCCACTCCGCAATTGGACTTGCGATGGTCTGCGCAATTACGACCCACGGAGGCCGCTCGACCGGCGCGCGGAACGATCTCGAGGTCCCGATTCCGCCGGGGATGGCCGCCACCGGGGTCGTTCTTCCTCACCAGCTCCGCACGATCGATACCAAGGCGCGCAACGCGACGCGGCTCTGCGCCGTCCCAAGGGCGACCCTGCAGTCCGTCCGATCGCGTCTAAGGGTATTGCTCGGGCTCGGTCGGTAGAAAGTTGCCGGGATCGCGAAGGACGAATATGTCGCGCCTGATGCGGCTCGCACACTGCAGACCGTCTACGACCATTGGTGGCGTGTCTCCGTAACGGGCAGCGACAACATTAGAGGCAAGCCGCTATCTCAAGGGTCGCAGGGATTCTATGCTGGACTGTGGAGCCGCTATTTCGTGATGCGGGAAGAGCATCAGCCTCCGGCATCCGAAGCGCGATCCGCACCGCGTCGTTTGCGATCCATAACGCAGGCTGAGGTTGCGGAGTGGAAGGAAGCGCTCGGTCTCCGTGTTGGCCCCCGCACGGTCCTCGCGGCCTTTCAAATGCTGAGCACCCTCTTCGAGCACGCCCGCCGCTTCGGCTGGGCGGTCCGCAACCCGTGCGAGTTCATACACGCGCCTTCCTACGGAGCCCACGTGCGCGCGTTCACTCCCGACGAGATCCGGGCCCTTCTCGGTCACGCGGATCCGAGCACCGTCCTACTGATTGAGATGGGCGCCGGCAGTGGCCTGAGTGAGTCGGAGCTCTTCGGACTCCGCTTCGAGGACATCGACTTCCAAAGGGGAGGCGCCAATGTGGCGCGGCAGCTTCAGAACGGCATTGTGCTGGCGCCAAAGACCGAGAAGTCGCGTCGCTTCGTGCCGCTTTACCCGGTAATCCTGAAAACGCTTTGGGAGCATCCGCGACGTTCCTCCGGAGGCTTTGTATTCCTCTCACCGGAGGGCCAGGCGATGAACGCCTCGAACTTTCATCGGAGGATCTGGCATCCGCTGCTCGAGCGCGCCGGCATAGAGCCGACGATGCCGGAGTACTTCGTCGGTACGCGCTCGGAGCCGGATTTGGAGGCGAGCCGGGAAGCACTCGATGAGGCTTTCCGGAATGGGAAGCTGAGCCAGGAGGCATTAGACGGGCAACTCCTGCTTCTGCAACACTGGCAGCTCGCCATCGAGACGCGGGAGGAGCGCGGCAAGATCACGTTTCACAGCCTGCGCCACTCGACGGCAACCGCTGCAATCGCCAGCGGGGCGAACGTGCAGACGGTGTCCTCGCTCCTGGGACATGCGAATCCGCAGATCACCCTGACGACCTACGCGGACCAGTGGGCAGCTCGACTCGACCAGGCGACCGCGATCGACATCGCCGGCGTGCTATTTGGTAGCAAAACGGTAGCACCGGGCCACAAGGGGTCGACGGCAGATGCTGGCGCCTCCGATGAAACTGCTGGAAATTTAGAGGGTTATAATGGTGGGCCGTGTAGGGATCGAACCTACGACCAAGAGATTAAGAGTCTCCTGCTCTACCAGCTGAGCTAACGGCCCG
>JBOGSL010000224.1:0-1979 GCA_050695395.1 Chloroflexota bacterium
GGCGGCGGCACGACCGAGGTCGCGGTTATCTCCCTGGGAGGTATCGTGCTGAGCAAATCGGTTCGCACCGCGGGCGATGAGATCGACGAGATGATCCTCCAGTTCGCCAGACGAGAACATGGTCTGCTGATCGGCGAGCGCACCGCGGAGCACACCAAGCTAACGGCCGGCTCGGCGCACAGGGATGTGCCAGAGACGAAAGTCACGCTCAGGGGGCGAGACGTGGTGAGCGGCCTGCCCAAATCCATCGAGGTGTCGAGCGCAGAACTGCGCGAGGCCATCGAGCCTCCCGTGGCCGAGATCGTCGAGGCCGTAACGACGACAATCGAGGAAACGCCCCCAGAGCTCATCGCCGACATCATGGATCAGGGGATCACTCTGGCAGGGGGCGGGGCGCTGTTACACGGACTCGATCGTCGAATCGCCGAAGAGACCAAGATGCCGGTCATGATCGCGGAGGATCCTCTCACCTGCGTGGTCCGAGGCACCGGTTATTGCCTTGAAGATTTGGACACCTTACGAAAGGTGTTCGTCACGGCCAACGACGGGCGGGTACCACGCTAGGGGCGATCTCTGATGGTTGAGACCCACGGCGGCCGCCGCTTCGCACTCGTTATTCTGCTCCTGGCACTGTTGGTGCTTCTCACTGGCCGCTGGCTGAAACCGGTGGACAATGTCGCGCTCAGCGCCGCTGCCCCATTCGCGGCCGGGATAACCGGAGCGTCGACCGCGGTCGGCGATCTGTTTACGGGCATCTTCCAGGGGCCAAGCCTGCGAGCGCAGAACCTGAAGCTCGAGCACAAAATGGCGGTCCTTATCCGTCGTAATCTCACCTTGCAAAGCGACGCTTACGAGAACAAGCTTCTACGCCGCATGCTCAACTACCAGGATGCCAACGACCGGTTGGACTTGCTGCGCGCGCGCGTCATTTATCACGACCCAACCGGTCTCTCTCCTTACTTCATCATCAACCAGGGGTCCCAGGCCCACCTGACGGGGGGAATGTCAGTCCTTGACGAGAACGGCTACTTCGTTGGCTCGCTGAGCGACGTCACGGCCAACGCGGCGAAAGTTCTTCCCATGATCAGCGCCAGCAGCTCGATCTCCGGGATGGATCTCGAAACTCGGGCCAGCGGTCTGGTGCAAGGCCAGTACCGCAGCGACCCCCGAATCAACTTCATCAAGACTAGCCAGACGATCCATCGCGGCGACTGGGTGGTGACCACCGGGGAGCTGAATCTGTATCCGCGCATGTTGCTGATGGGACAGGTTGTGTCGGTTCAGCGAAGCGACGTGCAGGAGTTCCAGACCGTCGAGCTGCAGCCGGCGGCCGACTTTCAGAATCTGGAAATGGTACAGGTGATACGAGCCCATCCGCCGGGCGTTCCGCTCCGGCTGATCACTCCTCGACAATGAACGTCCGCAGCCTTCATCCCGGAATGCTCACGGCGCTCTGGCTCTTGCCGCTGCTGGCCGTACTCCAAGGGAGCCTCGTACCTCATCTGGCTCCGTGGGGCGCTCTGCCTTCGATTGTCCTGATCGTGGCGGTCGACTGGGGGATTCTGCGCGGCGCCGACCAGGGAATGCTCTGGGGGTTATACGGCGGTCTGTGCCTCGATGTATTCTCGGGCTGGCCGTTCGGCACAAGCGCCGTAGCGCTGGTGGTAGTCACGAGCCTGGTCAGCCTCGGCAGCGGCACGTTTATGCGCACCCACACGCTCGTCCCGATCGTCACGGTCTTCGCCGCCACTTTCCTGTATTACCTGATCGTGCTGTTTATTCTTGAAAGCGTGCATGAGCCGGTGGGTTGGACGGCCATGTTGCGTGATGTGGCCTTGCCGGCCGCCATCGTCAACGCCATCATTAATATTCCAGCGTTCCATCTCATGCAAAAACTCGAACGTCGCCTGTATCCCGCGCAGAGGGCAAGCTGGTGAAGAAGCGTACCAAGTTCGTCCTGCTGCGCACGAGCATCATCC
>JBOGSL010000225.1:0-10299 GCA_050695395.1 Chloroflexota bacterium
GCCCAGCGCCTTGGCCCAGGTAACGAGATCAGGCGTCACGCCGAAGCGCTCGGTCCCGCCTCCCAATCCAAGCCGGAAGCCGGTTTTTACCTCGTCGAAGATCAGTACCACGCCGGCATCGCGGGTCACTTCGCGCAACTCTTCCAGATAACCTGGATTCGGCGGGATCACCCCGCAGTTGCACATGGCCGGCTCGGTGAGCACCGCCGCGATCTCGTCGCCATGCGCGCTCAGCGCCCATTTCACGGCTTCGATGTCGTTCCATGGCAGGGGGACTATAAGATCGGCCGCCGCCTGGGGCGTTCCCTTTGAACTCGGCACCGGTCGCGGATGCTCGTCGGGTCCGGCCTCCTCGAAGTCGGGATGATAGCTCACGTACATGGTGTCCGTCCAGCCGTGGTACTGCCCCTCGAACTTAATGATCTTGTCCCGGCCGGTATAAGCTCTCGCCAGCCGAAGAGCGGCGCTCACGGCCTCGGTGCCCGTGGTGCAGAAGCGAACGAGGTCTATGCCAGGCACGTTACGGACGATGGCCTCGGCAACTTCCGCCTCCGTGTCATAGGGAAAGGTGAACTGGACACCGCGATTGCTGATCATGTCAATGACGGCGGCGGTCACCTCAGGAGGGCGGTGACCAAAGATCAGCGGGCCGTACCCGAGAGAGAAATCGATGTATGAATTGCCGTCCACATCCCAGAAGCGAGAGCCCTGGCCGTGATCGAAGCACATCTCCAGGCCGGCTTTGAGGCGGACATAGTTGCTTTCGCCGCCGGCGACGCTCTGCGAGATGCGCTCAAAAAGCGCCTTCGATCGGTCCAAGTGGTTCGTAGTGCGAGCTCTGAGCTGCGTCATTTTGTTTCATCCTTCTAGCGCCCTGCGGTTTCCACAGTAGACGCCGCGCATATCGCGCATTCCTTCACCATCACGCACACATTCTACGCATTCCGGAGCACAGTTGATGTATGACACGGTCGGGCGCAGGACGGTGACGCTTGAACGAATCGGCGGTCCCGGTAACTGAGATAGACGCTCACACCGGCGTAGTGGAGCAGGAGAGCGCTGCCGCTACGAGGGCTCTGCTTCGCTCATGCTCCGACTGGTAGCGGCGACTCCAGACGTGGAAACAACGGGTTGGGCTTTGCGACGCGCGTCCCGGATCGAAGCCCTCCCCACTGCAGACGATCGGGCCAACTCGCGGAGCTGTCGGCAATTCCCAACTGGCGCTGCATGGCGCCAGCCGCTTCCGGAAGCAGCGGTTCGAGGCTCACGGCTATGATGCGGACCGACTCGGCAAGCGTGTAAAGCGCCGCATCCAGCGATCGCGCGGCGTCTTCGCCGCCCGATCGGGCCTCCTTCGCCAGCGTCCAGGGCGCGGAATCCTCCACGAACTTGTTCGCGCGGGTCACCAACGTCCAGACGGCGTCGAGGGCGTGCTGGGGATCATAGGTCGTAAGCGCCTGGTTGAGTTGCTGCGGAATCTGTTCCGCCAGCTTGCGCACCTCCTGGTCGGTGTTCGAGCCGGGCTCCGGCACGATTCCCTCTCGGTACCGACCGATCATGCTGACGGTTCGATTGAGCAAGTTACCCAGATCGTTAGCCAGGTCGGCGTTGTAGCGTGCGTCGAGGGCTTCATAGCTAAAGTTGGAATCAGTCGTGGGCGAGATTGCCCGCAGCAGGTAGTAACGGACAGCTTCGGCGCCATAGTGCGCAATGAGAGCTTCGGGATCAATGACGTTCCCGATCGTCTTGCTCATCTTGCCCCCGGCGAGATTGATGAAGCCGTGGACGAACTCGGTGTGCGGTAGAGGCAACCCGGCGGAGAGGAGCATCGCCGGCCAGTACACCGCGTGGAAGCGGATGACGTCCTTGCCCAACACGTGTACGCGCCGCGGATTGTTCACCCAGAAACGCTGGTACAGCTCCCCGTCGTCGGCGAAATCGAGCGCCGTTATGTAGTTGGCCAGCGCATCAAACCACACATAGATCACTTGCGACGGATCACCCGGCACTTCAATGCCCCAGCCATGGGCCCGCTCCCGAGAACGAGAGACGCTGAAGTCCTCCAGCCCGCTCTCGATGAAACGCATCACTTCACGTTTGCGGAATTCCGGGATGATGTGCAGGTCGTCGCTGGAGATCAGCTTGTGGAGCCGGTCCTGGTAGCGGGACAGCCGAAAGAAGTAGTTCTCCTCCTCGACTTGCTCTGGGGCGATCTGGTGCTGAGGGCAGAGGCCGTCCTCCAGCTCATCTTCGGCGTAGTAGCGCTCACAGCGGACGCAATAGAGGCCGCTGTATTGCTTGGTGTACAGATCACCGGCGGCGGCCACCGCCTTCCAGAGCTTCTGAACCCCGGCTGCATGGCGCGGGTCGGCGGCTGTGCGAATGAACTGGCTGCAATCGAAATGCAGATGCTTGGCCAGATCGGCGAAGAACTGAGAGTTCCGGTCCACCAGTTGCCGAACCGGAATCCCTTCCTTCTCCGCTGAAAGCACGTTGGTGAGGGAGTTCTCATCGGTGCCGGTAAGAGCGTAGGTGTCATCGCCGCAAAGGCGATGGTAACGGGCGAAGACATCAGTCTGCGCCAGTTCCAGGGCAAACCCGATGTGCGGTTTCCCGTTGACGTACGCGATGGTCGTGGTGATGTAATAGCGGCTGTCGGGCACGTCGATCCGATCCCGGATATGCAAACACCGGCCACACGGCCGGCTCGCCCAGATTCTACCATCCGCCGGCACACGGACCCGTCCAGGCGGATCCGCTGCCGCCAAGCGTGTCTGTGTGCTGTTCAATGGGGCGCGGGAGTGTATGGCCGAAAGGGAGCGTTGAAGCGATCAGAGAGGAGATCCGCAGTCTACGAGGCTTCCTGCGCCGCCCACACGGCCAGCTGCGAGCGGGACGAGACGTTCAATTTTCGCAGGATGTTGCTCACGTGCGTATCAACGGTGCGGTCGGAGATCTCGAGCATCCCGGCGATCTGGCGATTGGTGAGTCCCTGTACCACCAATCCGGCAATCTCCCGTTCGCGTTTCGTCAGGTCGATCTCATCCTTGCCCATGGCGCCGGCGCGGTCCAGTACGTAATCCATTGCGTCCTCGAACGGGAGGTTCGCACCGCGTTCCAGAGCAGCTTCAAAGCGAATGTCCCCTAGGTCGTGTCGCATGCGCGCGTCCCTCGTCTCGTATCCGGACGATTCAATCGGAGCGATTGCGCTTCCAGCCGACCGCCTCAGCGCGTCCGCGATTCCCTCGAGCACTGCTGCCCTTTCGGTACAGCCGGTTTCGAGCATCAATTCGCCCACCCCGTCGACGCAGGCAGCAAGCATTGCCTTATCGGCTTGCCGGCGCCACACGGCTATGGCCTCGGAGAACAGATCGAAGGCGTCATCATAATCACGCCGCGTAACCGCGATCGATGCCATGTTCGCCACGCAGATCGACACGCCAGATTCGTCACCCGCGCGAGCGGCCAGATCCCTGCTCACGACGTACCAGTCGAAGGCGGCTTCCAGGTTTCCCTGGGTATACGCGACGTTTCCGAGGTTGCAGCTGGTAACGGCCGCCCCTTGCGTGTCCCCTACCTTGCGCATCAGCGCAAGGCTCTCCTCAAGGTAGGCCGCGGCATCTTCATTGCTGCCTTGATCCATGGACAAGGTCCCGAGAATATTCAGAGTCCGCCCGGTCCGTTCGTCATCCCCGAGCTTCCGCCGTAGGGCAAGCGCCTCTGTCAGACGTTCCGTCGCCTCCGCCAGCTGGCCGCCAGTCGAGTACAGCCCCCCGCAAGCGTGAAGGGCGTCTGAGCGATCGGCCAACGGAGCACCGGGGTTTGCTACGAGCAGAGCGTCAAGCCATTCGCAGCCCTCCCGGACGTTGCCCCGCATATGCCAGAAGCGCCGCCAGTGGACGGCGAGACGAAGGCCAAGGAAGGGATCGCCTCCCTCGGCGAGGCTCCAAGCGAGTGCAGCGCGAACGTTATCGTTCTCCGGCTCGATGCGGTTCAAGGTTTCTGTTTGGTCGGGTCCTCGCAGGAGCCCCTCAATGTCGGCGGTCATGTCCACCAGATAGGCGGCATGGTTACGTCGTACTTTCTGCTCGAGTGCTCTGTCCCGGAGGCGCGCAAGAGCGTACTGGCGAACCGGCTCGAGGAAACGGTACCGCAGAGAGCCGTTCGATTGCGGCGCGGCGTTTACCAACGACTTGTCGATGAGGCGGGAAAGCGTATTCAGAGCATCCGGCTCGCCAGTGACCGCCTCGGCTGCCTCCAGTGACCATCCGCCCGAGAAGACCGCCAGTCGGCAGAACAAGGACTGTTCCTCGCTCGAGAGAAGCCGGTAGCTCCAGTCGAGGGCCGTCCGCATGCTGCGTTGACGGGGCTGAGCAGCCCGGCTGGAAGTCTTGAGAAGCTCGAGATCGTTATCCAGGCGCTCGGCAATCTGGGCGGGAGAAGCAACACCAATCCAGGCCGCGGCCAGCTCGATTGCTAGAGGTAGCCCGTCGAGCTGCCGGCAGATTGCCGCCACGGCGGCCGCATTGTCGGCGCTGAGCTCGAAGTCCGGGCGGCGCGAACGTGAACGTTCGACGAAAAGTCGCACGGCCGCCAGACCGAGCAAGCTCGACACGCTGAGCGCCTCATCTGGACCGGGCACCGAAAGCGGAGGCACGGCAAGCACAACCTCGCCAGGAAGGGCCAGCGTTTCTCTGCTCGTGCAGAGGATGCTCAACTCAGGACACCCGACTAGAAGTGTGTGCGCCAGGCCGGCGGTCGCATCGATTACATGCTCGCAATTGTCCACAATGAGAAGACTGCAGCGGCCCTCCAATTCGCGTACTAGAGCGTCGAGCAGAGAGGCAGTCCCCTGTTCGCGGAACCCAACAACGTCCGCAACGACCCGCGTCACCCCGCTCGGATCTGATACAGGGGCCAGCTCGACCAGCCAGGTCCCGTCCGGGTACATGGAGGTCACTTCCGCCCCTATCGCAATGGCCAGGCGCGTCTTGCCCACTCCTCCCGGGCCGGTCAGCGTCACCAGGCGGTTGGTCTGGAGCAGACGCCGGACGCGCACCATGTCGCGCTCCCTTCCTGTGAAGCTCGTCAGGGGGCGAGGAAGATTGTGGCTCGTGACGCGCTCGCGACGCCGGCGCTGGGACTGCTCCTTGGGGAGATGACCGGCGCGTATCAACTCCACCAGATCCCGCGTCTCCTGGTCCGGCTCGACTTCGAGATCGCGTCGCAGAGCTTCGCTTGCCTGCTCGAACTGACGCAGGGCCTGCTGCCTCTGGCCGATCTGGGCGTAGAGTCGCATGAGCGCGACGTGCGCTGCCTCAAGGGCGGGCTCGATGGCAACGGCTCGCTGCAGAGTATCGATCGCGAGGCCAATTTCACCCTCCTGTCGGAACACTTCCGCCCCAAGCACAGAGATATCCAGAAAGAGGTTCTGGAGGTGGGTACGGCGATCGGCGATCCAGTCCTCGTACAGGTCGGCGACATCCAGTGGGCCACGATACAGGGCCAGGGCAAGCCGATAGGAAGCAACATCATTTCGGGAGCGGGCCGTTGCTGCCGCATCCTCGAATGCTTCCACGTCGGTCCACATTGACTCCCCCGAGAGCATCACCACGCCGCCCCGAAGCGGCAGGATTTGGTGGTCTCGGTTCGGGTCGAGTGAACGGCGCGACGTATGGAGGACGAGATGAAGGTTGCTGCGCGCTTGCGTTAAGCCCAGGTCGGGCCACAGAGCCTCTATGATCTGCTCTGCGGGAAGACGATGTTCAACCGCGAGGGCCAACAGCTTGACGAGCGAGGTTGATTTGCCGGCGGGAAGAGCAACGGGCAACTCCTGGCCGGCCAGGGATACCGAGAAGCTTCCGAGGAGCCGAATCTGGAGGTCGGGCACCTTCCAGGTTAGGAGGGACCGCCCGACACGTCAAACCGGACGCCGGACGCATTACACCTCTTAACTCAGCAGGCAGGCCGCCCCGTTTGATCTCCTACGATGCCGTCGCCATCCACACAGCCAACTGAGAACGCGACGAGAAACCGAGTTTGCGTAATATCTTGCTGACGTGGGTGTCGGCTGTGCGCTCGGCTATTTGCAACTGCACGGCTATCTGGCGATTGGTCAAACCTTCGGCCACCAAGGCAGCGATGTCGCGCTCCCGCTTCGTCAGTACGTCTGAACGTGCTTCCTTGCTCTGGGCATTGTTCTCGCGAGCGGATGCGGCGGCCTGCTGGATGGTCATGGCGTTCCCGTCGGCCCACGCTGCTTCGAATGCTCCGGCTCCGAGCTCTCTTCGAGCCGAGTCCAGGTTGCTTTTGCGAGTCTCCAGGTCGTTCGGCGACAGAGGAGCGCCGTACCGATCCCGAGCGGCGGCGGTAGCAGCGAGCAACAATACCGCTCGAGCGGGCGAACCGCTCGCAGACAGAATTCCCGCGAGTTCTTCGATGCAGTCGATGACCGCCACCTCATTGCCCATGCTCTCGAGTATGTCCAGGCTCTCCAGAAAGAGGGGCACAGCCTCATTGAATCGACCACGGTTCCTTTCCGCTGTGCCGAGATTGCCGAGCGAGAGGGCGGTGTCCATGGGATCATTACGGTCGCGCCAGATGGCGAGACTTTCCTCGAAATAGGCGGCGGCCCGATCGGGTTCACCTCGCGAAAGTGCCACGTTTCCGAGATTATTGAGAGCGGCGCCGATCCCGTGAGATTCTCCCAGCTCTCGCCTGATTAGCAGACTTTGCGAGAAGAGTCCGGCAGCGCGGTCGTAGTCGCGAAGGTCGTATGCCACGTTGCCGAGACTGTTGAAAGCGCCGGCCATGTCGGACTTGTTGCCCCGGAGCTCAGCAAGGGCGAGGCTCTCCTCGAAGATGCGCCGGGAACGCTGGTGGTCTCCCCGGTACGAGGCCAGGACGCCGGCTCCAAAAAGAACCTTCGCCCGCCCAGCGCTCTTGCTGTCCGCCGACCTCTCGAGTGCATCATCGAGCCAGTAGAGTCCCTCGCTGAGGTAACCACGAGTGAACCAGAAGCGCCAGAGGGCACCTGCTAACCGGGCCTCGTGCTCCGTGAGCCCCCCACGGATACTCCGGCGAAGCGCGGCCCGGAAATTCGAGTGCTCCTGAGCGAGACGATCGACCCACTCAACCTGGTTGGTCCCTACCAACTCCGGTTCGGCCCTTTCTGCCAGGGAGAGGTAGAACTCGATGTGATGAAGCTCGGCTTCCGTGCGCTTTCCGCTCTCGTCCAGTCGTTCTTGTGCATAGCGACGAATGGGCTCGAGTAATCGAAAGCGAACCGAGCCCGCGGCCGGCTGGGCAACCACCAGCGATTTGTCAACCAGACGGGAGAGAACATCGGAGACATCCGCTTGAACACCGACGGCCTCGACCGCCTCCAGAGACCAGCCGGACACAAAGACGGCCAGACGGGCGAAGAGTTCCTGTTCCTCCGCGTCGAGCAACTGGTAGCTCCAGTCGAGGGCGGCACGCACCGTCCGATGTCGCGGCTCGGAGGTCCGGCCTCCCCCCGCGAGTAGGGCCAGCGAACTACCGAGGCGCTCGGCAATCTGCGCCGGCGACATGACACTAACACGAGCGGCGGCAAGCTCTATCGCCAGCGGGAGCCCGTCGAGCTGGCGACAGATCTGGACGACGGCGACGGCGTTGGAAGCATCGAGAACGAAATCGGGCCGGCGATAGCGGGCCCGGTCCACGAAGAGGCTCACCGCTCCTCGATCCAGAAGCTTCGCTACGTCGGGGTGCCCGTCCTCAGCCGGTAGCGCCAGCGGTGGTACCGTAAACACGACTTCACCGGCGATGCTCAGCGTCTCTCGGCTGGTGCACATGATGTGAATCCGCGGACAAGAGGTGAGGAGATACTGGCAGAGCGACTCGCATGCCTCGATCAGGTGCTCGCAGTTATCCAGGATGATGAGACAAGTCCGGTGGCGGAGACTCTGGGCGAGGGCTTGTTGGACGGTAGAGCCCTCGCTTTCCGGCACCTTCAACAGCGCCGCAAGGCTCAGTGAGATCCCCGCGGCACTGGACACCGGCGCAACCGGAAGCATCCAGACGCCATCCGGATACAGCCCGGCGACATCGGCCCCTACCTCAATCGCCAGGCGCGTCTTGCCGACGCCGCCTGGTCCCGTGAGGGTGACGAGGCGATTCGCCATGACAAGGCGTCGCACTTCGGCCATCTCTCCCTCCCTCGACGTAAAGCTCGTGAGCGGCCGGGGCAGGTTGTGCTTTCCATCCTCCGGCGGGTTTGCGGGGACGGCGACAATATCGGCGGGCAGGCGACCGGCTCGGATTTCCTCGGCGAGTGCCAGGCTTTCCGGTTCCGGCTGAATACCGAGCTCGCGCTCCAGAGCGTCGCGGAGTTGATCGAACTGGCGGAGGGCTAGCTGGCGCTGGCCAACCCCGGCGTGCAGGCGCATCAACCCTACGTGGGCTGCCTCGAGCGCCGGTTCCGCGGCGATGGCCCGCTGCAGCGTCTCGACTGCGAGGATCACCTCTCCCTTCTGCTGAAATAGTTTCCCTCCCTCCAGGGAAAGGTCCAGAAAGAGGTTCTGCAGGTGGGTACGGCGATCGGCGATCCAGTCCTCGTAGAGATCGGTCGGATCCAGCGGGCCCTGGTACATCGCCAGAGCCAGCCGGTACGAAGAAACGTCAGCTCGACCGCGAGCAGCCACCGCGGCCTGCTCAAAAGCGATCACGTCCGTCCAGACATCGTATGGGGACAGATTGACGATTCCGGACTTCAAGGACAGCAGCTCGCCGCGGCTATCGGGATCCAGGATGCGACGGCTTACGTGAAGCACATGGTGCAGGTTGTTGCGGGCCTGGGGCGGCGCGAGATCGGGCCAGAGAACCTCTGTGATCTGCTCGGCGTGCATGCGATGGCCCGGCGCCAACGCAAGTAGCTTGATCAACGCAGCCGATTTATTGAGCCTCCAGGAATCGTTGGGAATCACTTCCGTTCCTCGCGAAACCGAGAAGCTGCCTAGCAGGCGGATGTGGATGTTGATCGGCGGGGCCATTTCGCTCTCCAGGCTTCCTCAAGGTTACTCCCGTCCTTGACATGTCTCAAAGAGCAGGCCGGCTGTGTCTAATTGTGCCTGGCACTAGGTATCGACTACGCAGTTCTACGTACATATTCGGCTCATTCGGCTAAGAGCCGGCAAAGTCTCGCGGGATATGCTCCATCTCGAACGATGATTCACCCACGAACCGGATTCAAGGAGAAAACGATGGTACAGGTAGGACAGGTTCTTAACAATCCCGTTACGGGAGAGCAATTGACGATCTTGCGCGCGGGGCGCGAGGAAGATGGCGGGTCGCTCGTCTTTGACTGCCGTGTCGCGCCAGGAGGGGTTCCGCTCCCGGTGCACATTCACGATACGCAGGAAGAGCGCTTCGAGATCATCAGTGGTTCGATTGGCGTACTGCTGGGGGACCAGAAGCTTATTCTGCAGGCCGGCGAGCGAGCGATTCTTCCGGCGAAGATCAAGCATCAGTGGTGGAACGCCGGCGAGGACGAGGCGTACTTCCGGGTCGAGGTTGTTCCACCTCGCAATTTGGCGATGATGCTCGAAGCTGTTTGCGGCCTGGCGCAGGCAGGCAAACTCAGCAAAAAGGCGATGCCGCGCAATCCCTTCCATCTGGTCAACCTGGGACTTCTCTCTGAGTCGTACATGCCCGGCGTTCCAATCTTCGTGCAAAAGATCGGACTCAGCGTCGGCTCGGTCGTTGGTCGGGCTCTCGGCTTCGATCCATACTTCAACAAGTACCGCTTGATGGCCACACAGGCAAGCGGAGGCTTCGTCAAGGAAGCGGTCGCCTAGTCCAACGTAAAGCGCCCGGTGGCAGTGTCTGGAAACGGAGGCCGCCGGGCGTGTACGATGCAGCAATGCAGTAACGGGAGGTATAGGAATGATCGCTGCTGCGATTCAGTGCAACTGGTTTGTGGCGCCGGGTAGCAATGACATCTCGTACCGAGCGGTGGGCCTCGGCATTCTCGTCATCGGCGGCTATCTGGCGCTGCGCAGTCCGAGATGGTTCAAGCATCCGGCAATGGGGCGGTCGGCGCAGCTTTCTGTTGGGATCTACGCGTCGCTCGCAGCAATCGCGGCCGGTATCCTGGCGATTTCAATGGTGCCGGGGTCAACAGGTTGGTTGAGCGGGGCAGCAGGCGATGGGATGAGCGACGCGGGTCTCTTTCTGTTCCTCTCAATGGTGCTGTTGCTGGGAGCACTGCTGGCGCTGAATAGTACCCTCGATCTATGCGAGCGGCGGGTCAACATGGGC
>JBOGSL010000226.1:0-4129 GCA_050695395.1 Chloroflexota bacterium
CCATGCCCTACGCGGTGGGATCCCCGCCGACACACGACTCCGACCTCGGCGACATCTATGAGACAATCACAAATCCTACACAGGCTACCGACACGACCTTCTAGGACTAAGATGTGCCCGCTGACGACTACACCGACCCGGCGCCGGCCACAATCTTTGCCCACCTCGACTCAACCCTCGCGCTTGAACGATCGATCGCCGAGAAGGGCATCTACCCGGCCGTGGATCCACTCGCCTCGACGTCGCGAATCCTGGACCCGCGGGTGGTGGGACAGGAGCACTACGATGTCGCCCGGGGCGTTCAGAGGGTCCTCCAGCGGTACCGCGAGCTTCAAGACATCATTGCCATCCTCGGCATCGAGGAGCTGAGCGATGAGGACCGATTGACGGTAACGCGTGCTCGCAAGATCGAGCGCTTCCTCGGCCAGCCGTTCTTCGTCGGGCAGCGCTTCACCGGGCAGCCGGGAGTGTACGTGCCGATTAGAGACACGGTGCGAGGCTTTAAGGAGATCCTCGACGGCAAGGCCGATGACATTCCGGAATCTGCCTTCTTCAACATGGGAACTATCGAGCAGGTGCGGGAACGCGCCGCCGAAGCTGCCTAGGAGCCGCTGGTGGCCGAGATCGACCTCGAGGTGGTAACGCCGGAGCGCGTGGTGCTCCAGACGAAGGCGGACATTGTCATCGCGCGGGGTGCGGAGGGTGACATCGGGGTGCTCCACGGCCATGAGCCCCTGATCACCCCGTTGGCAACGGGGGAGCTTCTCTATAGAGTGAACGGTGAACCTCACCACCTGGCTATCTTCGGTGGCTTCATGGAGGTTACTCCGGATAAGGTAGTGGTGCTCGCCGACGCGGCCGAGCGGTCCGAGGAGATCGATCGAGCCCAAGCCGAGGCAGCTCGGGAGCGCGCGGAAGCGCTCCTTCTCGAACATCAAGGCACGGAACTGGAAGCAGCTTCGGCTGCGGCGCTGCAGAAGGCTTTGGTCCGGCTGCGAGTCGCAGGTCGTCGCCGCCACGCCCGGCCCGGACCAACTGCGGAGGTTTGACCTGGCAAAGCAGATAGGAATAGATCTCGGAACCGCCAACTTGCTGGTGTACGTCCGAGGTCGTGGGATCGTCCTCAACGAGCCATCAGTAGTGGCGGTGGCTGAAGACAATAAGATCGTCGCCGTGGGCGACGAAGCCCGGCAGATGCTGGGAAAGGCGCCGGCGAGCATCACCGTGGTGCGACCGATGCGGGACGGCGTTATCGCCGACTACGTGCGCACCGAAGGGATGCTCCGCTACTTCATTCGGCGAGTCTGCGGGCAGATCAACATGTTCCGGCCCGAGGTCATGATCTGTATACCGGCCGGCATAACCAGCGTTGAGAAGCGTGCGGTACACGATGCTGCGGTTCAGGCCGGCGCCAAGCGCGCGTTCCTTATCGAAGAGCCGATTGCGGCGGCCATAGGCGCCAATGTGCCGATCGCGGGGCCGAGCGGGAACATGATCGTGGATATCGGAGGCGGCACGACCGAGGTCGCGGTGATCAGTCTCAACGACATCGTGATTCACCGCACAGTGCGGATGGGCGGCATGAAGATCGACGAAGTGATCGCAAACCATGTTCGGCGCAATTACGGACTTATGATTGGCGACGCCACGGCTGAGGACATCAAGATTCAGGTGGGAAGCGCGCTTCCTATGGACCAGGAACTAACCGTAGAAGTGCGCGGGCGCGACCAGGTGACCGGTCTGCCCAAGTCGGTTCCGATGGGAACCAACGAAATCGTAGAGGCAATCGCCGATCCGCTGGCAGCCGTGGTGGATGCCGTCCGGGCGGTGCTCGAGGAGACCCCTCCTGAGCTTTCCTCGGACATCATGGACCGCGGCATGATCATGACGGGCGGCGGCTCGCTGCTGCGCAATATCGATAAGCTGCTCACCAACGTCACCGAGATCCCGTGTCAGGTCGCTGAGTTTCCGCTGTACTGCGTTGCGGTAGGCACGGGGAAGGCGCTCGAGAACTATCACATCATGCGACGCCATCTGGCATAGTTTTTGCTCTCTTGCCCGCCCGAAAACGCCCGGCGGGAGGAACCCCATGCGTGATGTTTGGAAATCCGGCCTCGAGTGGTACATCTACTACGCAGACCCAAGCCGGAAGGCCAAGTTTGCCGTGGTGATCATGGGCGTGAAGGACAAGCTCCAGCACGTGCGGACGAAACCGGCTCTGGCCGAACACTACATGTCGCACGACGGCATTTGCGAAGACGTGGTCGCGACGTTATTCCCGGGCGAGGAGTGGCTCGACTGCCGTCGAACCGAAGACGTGGCCTACGGCCTCCGATGCCTGGAGATCTCAACCGGCAAGTCGTTCGATCTGTTCCGGCGGCCCCCTAGCCGCTGGCTCATCGAAACTGTGGCCTAGCGGCCGCCGTGCTAACGTAGCCACACGGCTCTAGCCCGGCGTTCGTCCCCGCCTCGCTGCGCGAGCTTGTTACCAGCCGTACCCACAGGGGCTCTAGCCCGGCGTTGAAGACGGTCACTTCTCGGTCCACAACAACCTCACGCAGCTGCAGATCCCCACCGGCGCCACCGAATCCTGGGCGTACGCCAACAGCAGCCTCCCCTACCTGCCCAGCTCGAGCACCGATGCCGAAGGCAACGTCACCAGCTACGCCTATTCCACCCAGGGCCTGCTCGATAAGGTCACCGATCCCCTGGGTCACGTCAGCAGTGCCATCTACAACAGCAATGGCACCGTCCAGTCGGAGACCGACCCCGACAACCATACCACCGGCTACAGCTACACCGACGGCCTGCCCACCAAGATCACCCCGCCGTCGCCGCTCGGCAGCCAGTCCATCAGCTACAACAGCGCCAACCTGCCGGCGACGAGTACCGACGGCAAGGGACAGGTGGCGGCATACCTGTACGATGGCGAAGGCGATCTGGAGAGCATGGCCTACAACAACGGCCCTAGCTTCGGCTACGCCTACGACTACGATGGCAACCTGCTCTCCCAGACCGATCCGGGCGGGACCAGCACCTACACCTACGACCCCCTCGGCCGGCTGACCGACGAGAGCCTGCCCGGCAACGAGCAGCACGGCTACCAGTACGACCCGGCCGGCAATCTCGTCCAGAAGACCGATAACTTCGGCAGTATCGGCTACACCTACAACGCCGCCGACGAGCCGGTCACCGTCACCGATCGTCAGGGGCAGAGCTACAACCTCTCCTACGACCAGGACGGCAACGAATCCGGCCTCACCTATCCCAACGGGATTAGTGAGACCATCGCGCACGATGCCAATGGCGAGCCTACCGACCTGCTCGCCACCATGGGCGGTCAGACCGTCGCCCACTTCACGGCCAGCTTCACCAACCCGTTGAACGATAAACCCGGTGACCAGCTCTTCGCCGAGACGGCGCTGGTCAATGCGGGTAGCGACACCATCAATTCCAGCACCTCCTACACCTACGACGCCGCCGGCAACCTCAGCAAGTCGGCGGTGAGCAACCAGGGTGGCAACGGCGCCGCCTACAGCTATCGCTACGATGCCGCCGGCAACCTCACCAACGAGGATGTGAACGGCGCCGTCACCGGCCTCACGTACAACAGCGCCGAGGAGCTAACCAAGGCAACCGGCGCGATCAGCCAGACCTATACCTACGACGCCAATGGCGAGCTCGTCTCCCGTTCGGACGGTTTGCTGGCAAGCTACAACCCCGGTCAACAGACGGTGAGCATGACACCACCCGGCGGCAGCGCCATCTCGATGAGCTACCGGGGAGCCAGCGAGGCTGAGCGGATTGGCAATGGCGGCACGACCTACCAGTACGACGCCACCGTGATCGACGAGATCAACGTGCCCACCGGCGGAGGTCAGATGCCTCAGAGTCAGGAGACGAGCAAGCTGGGGCGGATCATACGGCCAGAGGTGCTGCAGCCGGGGTTGGGAGGGGGCTCGAATGAGCTGACCACCACCCCCTTCGGACAGAGCCTCTCGGACACCATCGTCACCACCAGTGGCAGCAGCACCAGCTACCCGATCTACTCCCCAACCGGGACCACCGCCGCCGTCACGTCGACGACCGGGGCCGTCGTCCAGACCGTCACCTACGATGCCAATGGCAA
>JBOGSL010000227.1:0-1668 GCA_050695395.1 Chloroflexota bacterium
CACCACGTCGTGAACGCCCTTGAACCAGGTGAGGGGGCGTCCGCGAACCTCAAAGCCTCGGAAGGAGACGTAGGTCGGACGGCGAAGCACGGCCATGGTGAGGCGCGCGGGGATCTGGGTGATCCAGCCGGCGGCGTGCAAGACCGATTCCCCGATCAGGGTCGCGGAGGGGTACTCGAAGAGTAACGCTTGCACACGGAGCGCCGCGTCGGGCTCGGGGCACTTGAGCTTGTTGAAGTAGATGCCTGCCCGATTGCCGGCGGGCTCGATCAGGTCCTTGGCTTTCCAGCGATGCAGACAGACGGCGGCGGCTCGATCGGAGAAGCCGGTGAGCCGTCGGAAGCCGGCAAACGTGAAGGCTTCCGGCAGGCTCCGCAAGCGATCGATGGCGCTCGTCACGGCGACACTCTCTTCAGAGACGCAGTGAGCTCGTTCTTCTCAATGGCGTCGGCGACGTGCTCGAGCGCGTACCATACGTATCGCACCATTTCGGTGGTGACCTCGGGGTGCAGTCGCGCCCAGAGCCCGTCCGGCAGCCATCGCTTCAAATCCGGGTCGGCCTTCCTGATCACCGTCTCAGGATCATGGATCGTCAGGAATCGTCTGAGCGCCTGCGCGGGCGGCAGGTCGTCGATCGTGTCGTAGGCCTGCACGTTGTGTAGGAACTGCTGGGCCACGGTAGACAGCTCGAGCCTGGCATCGGTCTGGGTGCCGATCCACCACAGATCATAGATGTCGCGCCACTTGAGATAGAACCGGGTGGCGAAGGCGGTGAGCTTGTCGCAGTAGGCGGTCTCGAGAGTGGCCGCCGGCACCGGATTGGAGATGCGCGACACGATGTCGCCCGGGCTCACGGGGACGCGGAATTCAACAGGATAGCCGGCGAGGTATCCTGGATCGACCCGCCGGAATTCCACCTTGACGAGCGTCTTTCCCAGATGGTCAGGATGCGAGAGGACGAGATGGTAAGCGACCATCCGATCGCCGCGGCGCGTCTTGTCCCTCAGCTGCAGGATGAACCGGGGATCGTCCGCTAGAAACGCTTCCACCGCTTTCCTGTGTGCCCGTTCAACGGTGCCGCGAAGGTCTTCTGCGGTCAGGGCGGTGAGGAAGTCGAGATCTTCGGACCTTCTGGGTGAGCGCCAGGAGAAGTGCAGGGAGGTACCGCCGTGGAAGGCGATCTGATCACAGGCCAGCACCGGGTCGGCCATCAAGGCATCGAGGAAGCGGAACTGGGCGGCTGAAGCCCAGGCAGCGGCAAGATCCGGTGGCAGGTGCTTGTGAACCATTTGACGTATAGATTATCATTTTAGATAATCTATCACAAGATAACCGGCGCGCTGGTCGGAGCCGAGCCACCTCTCCCTGGAAAGCCGTAGAGCCCGCGATCGATGGGTACCGGCCACCCTGGTATTACCCAAGGCGCACAGGCCACTGGCGGCGGCACAATGGTTTTCTATATCACTTAGTGATATAGTACGCGGCAAACGGGGCGGGGCACGTGTCATCGTCGGCACGAATCTCGGCGATCGGTGGTTCTTCCTGTACGGGTTCGAGAAGAACGAGCGGGCCAACCTCGAGGATCGGGAGCTCGCGGCGCTGCAGAAGCTCGCCGACGCGCTGTTGAAATTGAATGCCAAACAGCTGGCGCTCGAGCAAGACTCGGGA
>JBOGSL010000228.1:0-2667 GCA_050695395.1 Chloroflexota bacterium
GTCCAGAGGACGCCCAGCACATAGCGGTGTCTATCGAAGAGACCCCTGTGCGGAAGGGATTGGTCGACGATGCCGAGCGATATCCATGGAGCGGCCGGCCGGACCCGATGGAAAGGCGCCCAGCGCCTACCGTAGGCCGGCGCTACGCGCTCGGCGTGTTGCCGTGCATGTTCGCCTGCGAAACGATGGCGTGCATGTGTGTGTGCACGGTGCGGATGCGGTTGATTCCGGGCAGCCGGCGCAGGAGCTAGCCGGCCTACGGCCGGCGCTACGCGCTCGGCGCGGTCCCGGGCATGTTCGCACGGGTAACGTTGGCGCGCGTGGGTGTACGCATGGTGCGGGTCCGCTTGATTTCGAGTAGCCGGCGCAGGAGCTAGCCGGCCTACGTCCGGCGCTGCGCGCCGGATTGGACCAACGCATTCGCTATCGGGCAACTGGCGCTCGACGGACCGTGAGGTTATCGGGCGTGTCCCGATGAATCGGGAGCCTACTTGGGCTCGAGGCGATCGGCGAGGAAGCGGAGCAGCGCCGCGGTGCGGCTTTTCAGGATGTCCAGCAGGATGTTGCTGAGGCTGAGCTCATTGCTCCGAGCCGGGGGCTGCGAGGACGATGGCCTCGGCGGGGCGGGTACGGCGTTCGACGGCGTCGGCGCCTTTGCTTGCTGCAACACGCTGGGCGCCGGCGAAGCGGTCGAGGATGCGGGTACGCCGGCGGCGGTGCCGGGCGCCGAGGGAGACGGCTCAGCGGGCGGTTTTGCCTGCGACGCGGGCTTTGCCGGGGCGCCGGTAGCAGCTTGTGGCGCGGCGGGCGCCTTGCTTTCCGCAGCCTGTGCCGTGGCCGCTTCTCCCGCGACCAGCTTATCTTGTATGCACGCGGCGAACTGGCCGATCATGCGGCTCGTCACGTCTTGCATGATCCCGCGTCCGAACTGTGCCACCCGGCCGCTGACGTCCACCTTCGAGATGATCTCGACGTGCGTCTGGCCGTCTTGCTGGGACAGCGTGCTGGTGATCGTGCCCGTCGCGCCCCCGCTGCCACGGCTTTCCGTGCCCTTCACCTTCAGTTCGATACGGCGCGCGTCCTTGTCGGCGTTCAGCTCCAACTCGCCCCGATACGTGATCTGTACCGCGCCGAGCTTGATCTTGACGGTTCCCTTGTAGTGGGTCTCGTCGACCACCTCGGTGAGCGTTGCCCCGGGAACGCAAGGCGCGACCTGCTGCACATCCAGCATGAAGTCCCAGACGGCGGCCAGCGGGGCGGCCACGCTGAATTCGTTGGTGAATTCCATCACGTCATTCTTCCATAAAGGCCACAAATCTGCAGAAGGCAGCCTCGCCGCCGCTGAAACGCCAGGGGAAGCAGCCCACCTGAACCCGCTGATCGAGTAGCCGGTCGATCTGACCACCGGCGTTCTCGATGTGGACCACCCCGTGCGGGAACAGCAGCGTATGCATGATCTGATAATCCTCCTCCGGCCACAGCTCGTCCAGCGGCCGTCCCAGTGCCGCCTCGGCATGGGCCGCCAGATCCGGCCGGATACGGCGGATCACCGTGTTCATGGGATGATCGGCCGAGCCGCAATCTACCGCGATCCAGCGGATGCCGCGATCCAGCACCCACTGGGCGAATTCTCGCGTCGGTCCGGGATGCTTGATGAAGTAGCGCGTATCGTCCGGCTCTTCGGGCGCGCAGCTCGCCTCCCAGTTGCTGGGGTAGTGGCGATGGTAGCCCGTGTGGATCACCAGGATATCGTCGGCCTGGATCTCGATGCCGGTGTCGCGCTCCCATTGTTCAAAGTGCTCGGGGCCGTAGAGCTGATAGTCGCCGATATCGTATCGGGTGAGATCGACGATGCAGGCCGGACCGACCAGCTCTTCAATCGGAATCGAGGCTATATCGTCGCCGTTGGTCTGAAAATGAAGCGGCGCATCGAGATGGGTGCCGACGTGCAGCGTGCTGGAGATGTGTTGCCCGCCGGCTTTGTCGAAGGCGAGACGTTTGGTCCACTTGATGGTGGGGCCCTCGTAACCGGCGAAGCCGGGAGTGTGCATGTCCCAGTTCTGGGAGAGATCGATAGGCTTCATTCCTGATGGTAATCCAGCCGGTCAAGCAGCAGCCGGAGCTGGTCCTCGTCGAACAGGCCGAGGACGACGCAGACCACGGCGGCTTCGGTGCGGCGCTCCACCCCGAGCAGCTGGAACAACCTGCTGACGTGCCTGCCGACCGCGGGAAGCGAGAAGCCGAGCCGTTCGCCGATCTGCGCATTCGTGAGCCCGGCGACGAGTCCCTGTAGTATGTCGCGATCCATCTCGCTGAGCGTTCGCAGCAGCTGGTCTCGCCGCTCCGTGAGGAAGGCGCTACGCAATTCCGCCTTCGAGGTGAGGCGATCGATCAACTCGGCGGCCAGGGGCGAGATGCATCCGGTGTGAAGCGTGATGGGCCGGCCGGTGCTCGAGGGAATGTCCAGCGCGTCGGCCGTCCGGGCGGGCCCGCCGCAGCGAATGCAGGAAGCTTTCACACCTCACCCGGGGCGACGAAGCGGATCTGCGAGGGCCCCTCGAACGGTAAGAGCGCCTGGATGCGATGGGAGAGACGCTGGTTGATCCAGTCACGGTGATATTCATCGGGTGCTTCCAGGGTGAGAATGCTGCCGGCATCGGAGACCGG
>JBOGSL010000229.1:0-2528 GCA_050695395.1 Chloroflexota bacterium
GATGATGCGTTGTCCGTCGCGGCTCAGGATGAATCGCAGAAACTCCCTCACCCGGGGCTCGATCGGGGTACCCGGCGCTCGATCCAGCGCCACATCGATCGTGCGTGTCAGCGGGTATGTGCGCGCCTCGGCGGTATGCACGGTCAGCGGAGTGCACGGACTTTGCGCGCTTGCGGCCACGCTCAAAGCTTTCACGCCCTGATTGCCAGGCCGAGGCGGAGCGAAGCCGATGCCGTCCGGGTCTCTTGCCAGGCTCTCCAGAAGCTCGCTCGATCCGCCCGCCACGATGCGGTAGCCCGGGTTCCACTTGCGGCTGCCTTCGAGGACGGAACGGCGGATGTAGACCGAAGAGATGTCCTGCAGTCCGGGGCCGTAGACATGTATCGGCCGGCCTGCCCACGGACCGCTCAGCCGCAGCCCGCCCCAGCGGCGGATGTTGCCGCCGCCGCGGCGGTGATCGGCGGCAAAGATATCGTCCAGCTGCTGCAAGGTCACGCAGGAGAGCGGATTGGCCCGGTTGACGAAGAACGCCAGATCGACTTCGGGACGATCAAGGCCGTGATCGGCGCCAAGACCAGCATTGGCGATCTCGACTTCGAAAGGCGGGTAGTGATGTACCCACTCGAACGCCATCGTCTCGAGCGGCACGCGGATTTCCCGCGCCATGAACGAGACATCCGCAACATCCATGTAAACCGCGGCTAAGGATGATTCCGGCCCGTGGAGGGTCTCCCGGAATCGCACGCGCGGCTGATACCGTCGAAACCCGGCCTCCAGCTCCTCGATCAGCCAGCCGTCTTCGGGACTGCCCCACACTCTGATCGTACCGCTCGCCTGCGCCTGTGGGCGGTAGATGGGAACTCCCTCGGAGCGGCCGCGCGAGGCCATGCCGAGCGAGACGGTGAGACAGCAAACCGAGGCAAGGATCGAGCTGCGCACGGGCCGAATCTGCATGGGTTCCATGCAAAAGGCTACGCCTCTCACCCTAATTGATTATGGAGGAGCAGCCGGGCGATGCAGCAGGCTCCCCGGGTACCGTCGCGCGCGACGCCACTTTACTGCTCGAAAGGGGACTCGCTTGCTCGCAGGATCGTTCCGGCTCTCGGCCCTGATTTGCGCGTTGTCTCTCGGTGCGGCGTTGCCCATGGCAGCGGCCGCGACTTCGCGGGCAGTGACCGCCGATCCGTCACTCCCTGACTACGTGCCCCGCCAGCACGTCGCGGGCAGCGAGGCCGGCTATACCGGCATGGATACGGTGGAGCGGATGATGGCCGCGTGGAATACCGCCTTCCGCAAGTTCCAGCCCGGCGCCCATTTCTCCATCGTCCAGAAGGACGGCCTCGGCCCGGAGGACCGCATCGCCCTCGGCCCCCATACGATGGAGGTCTTTCATCCGACGGATCTGGCTTACGAGAACGCCTATGGCTACGAACCTTTCCGCGTCAAGGTCTGCGCCGCCGCCTACATCCTGAAGAGTCACGTCTCCGCCATCGGCGTCTATGTCAATAAAAGCAACCCGATGACCTCCATCTCCCTGCGCAAGCTCGACGCCGTCTTTTCCGCCGAGCGTCGCCGTGGCTACCCCGCCGATATCACCACGTGGGGCGAGCTGGGTCTCTCCGGCCCATGGGCCGGCCGTCCCATCCATCTCTACGGCTTCTATTGGCGCGATGACGTCACTGCTTATTTCAAGAAGCTCGTGCTGCTCGATGCCCCCTTCAAGCCGACCTATGAAGTCCCCGGCGGGGATATGTCGCGCAGCACCCCGAAGGTGGCCGCCGCAATCATGGCCGCTCTGGCACGGGATCCGGACGGCATCTCGTTCGGCAATGCCTCCTACATGACCGGCCAGGTGAAAGCGCTCGCCCTTTCCGTCAACGGCGTCGATAGCCCGTTCACTCTCGCCGATGTCGCGAGCGGCCGCTATCCCCTGCAGCGCTACCTCTACATCTACGTCAATCGCAAGCCCGGCCAACCGCTCGATCCGCTCATCAAGGAATTCCTGCGCTTCGTCCTCAGCCGCCAGGGCCAGTCCCTGGTGAGCCGAGATCACTATCTGCCCCTACCCCCCTCCATCGACCAGCAGCAGCTGAATAAGCTCGATTGAGCCGCGGCATCGATTCACGCCGGATGCGCGGAATCGCCCAGGAGCCGCTCGACATAACGGGCAATCTGATCGACCTCGAGATTGACCCGGGTGCCGATGCGTAGTGCGCCGAGGGTCGTCACGGCCTGGGTGTGGGGAATGAGATTGATGCCGAATGTCGCGCCTACCACCTCGTTGACCGTCAGACTCACACCGTCGATCGCGACCGAGCCTTTGCGGGCAATGTAGCGGGAAAGGCCGGCGGGCGCGGAAATCTCGATTCGCATCGAGCGCGCGTCGCCGCTGACCGCGGTGATCTCGCCGATGCCATCGACGTGTCCGGAGACCAGATGGCCGCCGAGCGGATCGCCCGCTCTGAGCGAGGGCTCCAGGTTGACCGGGGAGCCAAGTTTCAAATCGCCAAGCGTCGTCAACGAGAGGG
>JBOGSL010000230.1:0-6720 GCA_050695395.1 Chloroflexota bacterium
GGGCGCTGATGGCGCGGACCAGTGCGGTGAACGGGTCGAGGTAGCGTAGGGCGCAGAGGCCGGGATAGCGCGCGTCCAGTCCGGCCAGCACCGGGTCCTCGTTGAGCAGATCTCGCCACCCTGCCGGTTCCGGCGAAAACATGGGACCCACCGCCTCCCTGGCTAGGTCTTGATGGGCCGCGTCACGTACCCAGACATCGAGTAGCGGTTGTCCAACCGTCCCGACGGACGAGGCTGCGAAGGGAATGTAGGAGCTATCATGCGGAACGCTCCGGACCAGCGTGGCGCCGTTCCAGCGATCGAGTAGATCATCGCCCGAGGACCGTAAACCTTCGAGCGAGGAGTGAATATCAAGCGGGCCGGCAAGGGCCACTCGAAACGTTATCAAAGTCCGGCAGCCAGGCCGCCTCCCACCAAGCCGAATGCCACTACCACGGCCCCAGCCGCGATCACCGCTGCCCGGCGTGTGCCGTGCAGCCGCAGCGAATTCGACACTACAGTCACGGAAGAGAGCGCCATAGCCCCGGCGGCAAAGACGGGAGCTATGTGTCCCGTGATGGCGAGCGGGACCAATATTACGTTGTAGATCAGCGCCCATCCGAGGTTCTGACGGATGACGCGGGAGCTAAATCGCGAGAGGTCGATCAGCCAGGGAAGGTCCTCGAGGTCGCCTCGAAGCAACGTCACCCCGGCAACCTCCATGGCTACCTCTGTCCCCGTGCCCATGGCCACCGCCACATCGGCCCGGGCCAGGGCGGGAGCATCATTGATGCCGTCCCCCGCCATGGCGACCACATGTCCCTCCGACTGAAGACGAGCCACCTCGGTCGCCTTGTCGCCCGGCCTGACGCCGCAGATCACGCGATCTATGCCTGCGTCACGAGCAATGGCTTCGGCCGTCAGGCGATTATCCCCGGTGATCATCACCACCTCGCGGCCGCTGTGCCTCAGGGCCGATACAGCCGCGCGCGACCCATTCTTTATGGCGTCCGCGAGCCCGAATATCCCAGCAGGACGCCCATCAGATGCAAGCACAATCACCGATTGACCGGCGCTCTCCAGACGGTGCATCGTAGCCGTGGCTGAGCTGAGATCGATGCTGCGCTCTTCCAGAAAGCGTGGAGCGCCGGCCAGCAGAAAATGGCCGTCGATCAGCCCTTCCACACCCCCTCCGGGCGTAACGACGAATGACTCGGGATGTTCCAGCTCGAGGTTCTCGCGTTTCGCCAGCTCGACCAGCGCCCGACCTAGCGGGTGCTCAGAGCCGAGCTCCAGGGAGGCCACCATTCGTAGCAGCTCGCGACGATCGCCGTGTAGCGGCACGATTTCCTGCAGGTGCGGATGCCCCTCGGTAACCGTGCCGGTTTTGTCCAAAACTACCGTGTCGACCGAGCGTAATCGCTCCAGCGAAGATGCGTCCTTGATCAAGACGCCGCGCCGCGCGCCTCGGCCCGTCGCCACCATGATGGCCGTCGGAATGGCTAGCCCGAGCGCGCACGGACAGGCAACCACCAGCACAGCGACCGCGGCCACCATTGCGACGACCGCTCCGTTCCCAGTCATAAGCCACCCGACAAAAGTGCCGGCGGCCACGAGCAGCACCGCGGGCACGAAGTATTGAGAGATGGTATCGGCGAGCCGCTGGGCCGGGGGCTGGGAACCCTGAGCCGCTTCCACAAGCTTGATGATGCGCGCCAGCGCGGTGTCTCCACCAATTCGCGTCACGCGGATCTGGAGCAGCCCATCGATATCGATAGCGCCGCCGGCGACCTCGTTGCCTGGTTGCTTGACGCGCGGGACACTTTCGCCCGTCAGAAGCGCTTCGTCCACGGCAGCCTGTCCGCTCACTACAACACCGTCGAGAGGAATCTTCTCGCCCGGCCTTACCAGCATGTGGTCGCCCACCTGTATCTCTGAGATCGGAACCTCGGTTTCTCGGCCGTCACGCACCACGTGCGCCGAGCGAGCGCCCAGTCGGGCCAAGGACTGGATTGCCTGCCCGGCCTCACTCTTGGCGCGAGCCTCCAGATACTTGCCAATGGAGATGAGGGTGATGATGGCGGCCGCGGTGTCGAAGTACAACGGCGCACCCGGACGGAATGCCATGGCCCAGACGCTATACAGGAATGCGACCGACGCCCCAAGCGAGACCAGGGTGTCCATGTTGACGGCGCCGTGTCGAATCGCGCGAAGAGCGCCGGTGTGGAAGTCGCGGCCAACCCATGCCCAGACAGGAAACGCCAGCAACAGCATGATCAGGTTCTCGGCAGGGAAAGTCGCCGGGAAGAACAGCGCCAGTACCATCAGCGGCACGGTGAAGAACAGGCCGACCCCGATGTCTCTCAGCCGGGCCTGGGCAAGCTCGATTTGGCGCGTCACCGGCGCGGCGTTCTCAGCCGCCGGCTCGAGTACCGTGGCGCGATACCCCGCCTTCTCGACCGCTTCGACCAGAGCCTTCGGGTGCGCCTCCCCTCGCACCGTTCCGCGCTCGGTGGCCAGGTTGACCTGAACGTGCTCTACGCCGGGCACTTGCTGCAGCTTGCGCTCTATGCGCCGAACGCAGGACGCGCACGTCATGCCTTCGATAGCTAGCTCTCTCTCCTCCGCAGCCGGCGGCGCTTGCGTGTCGATCACCGTCCCATCGCCTTTCCCAGCGTGTCTATCAGCTCCTGAACCTTAGGGCCGGCATTGTCGGCTCGCACCGCGTCCGCGACGCAGTGCTCAACGTGGCTGCCGAGTAGCTGGAGCGAGAGTTCCCGAGCGGCGGCCTGGATCGCGCTGAGCTGGTTCACGATGTCGATGCAGTAGCGATCTTCTTCGATCATACGACCGACGCCGCGCACCTGGCCCTCTAGCCGATTGACCCGCCGGAGCAGCGCGGCTCGATCCGAGTTGTACGGGTGCTTTGCCATGGTCATGTATACCCCCCTATGGTATACCATACCGGACTGTGGAAGGTAGGCACACCAGATGCTTCAACCACCCCGAGCGAAACGGCGCGCCGTACGCCCGGCTCGCCAGGTCCACTGCGCGCCCGCATCCCGATACGGACTTCCAGGCTCTCACGGCTAGAGAGCCCTGCATGACCTCGGTAGCGGCCGGCGCGGCGCGGCGCGGCCTACTGTGCTGCTAGAACTCTGCCGCAGTTGGAGCACGTAACGAGGGCGCCGGCGTGAGCGTGTTGGATGTCCCGGGCCGGGATCGTAACTCGGCACCACTGGCAGACACCATCGGAGATGATCGAGACGGCGTGGCCGCTGGTGCTGCGGAGCGCGGTGTAGAGCGCCAGACTCCGTGCATCGATTTCCCCGGCCAGCTTTCCCCGGTCTGCCCGCAACGTTGCCACAGACTCGGTTGCCTGTTGTTCCTGTGACTCCAGGCCTGGCAGGCTTGCTCGCCACCGCGCGGTGAGCTCATCCACCAGACGGGCTTCATCTTCGACCATCTCCTCGGACTTCGCGGAGTCCTCCATGACGGCGAGCAGCTGGTCTTCGATGAGGCGCTGCCGTTCGCGATGATGCGCGATCTCGTGCTCTAGGGCGGTCAACTCGCGCGGATCCACTATCTGGCCGCCGTACATGCGGCGCTCGTCGCGAGTTTTCCGCTGCTCGATCTCGGCCAGCTCAACTTCAAGGGCACGCTGTTGGGCCGCCAGAGACGATGCTCGCTCGCGCGTCGCGTCCAGCGCGGCACGAGCTTCGGATAGACCCGGATAGTCCTTGTGAAGCTTACGGGCTTCCGCAAGGGATTGCTCAATCGCGGCCAGCCGGCTGTCCAGTTGTTCCAGAGCGAGGAGTCGAGCGCTGACGGCCGTTTCCACGGCTTTCAGTATGACAGGACACGTCTGAGGGCTGCTAGCCTTGAAAGTTTTGCGTCAGAGAGAGATTGCGGGAGCATCGTCGGCCCCGGCTACATGCTAAATGACCCATATAGACAGTTACCGAGTTGCAGTACACTTTTGTTTAGAGGTTCGGTCTGAAGCACTCACTTCGGCAGAATGTGCTGTTGGCCTATGGCGTGGGCCTGGTAACCAGTGCATTGGCGCTGGTGATCTGGCAAATCGGCTTGCAAAAGATCGAGCCTGACCCGTTTCCGCTTTTCCTGCTGGCCGTGGTCCTGAGCTCCTGGTGGGCCGGCTTCGGTCCGGGGCTATTTGCCACGGCGATCGGGTTTGTGGCGAGTCTGTACTACATCCCCCCTGCCAACTCGCTGGCTGTGGGCAGCTCCAAAGAAGCCTTCGAGCTGGCAATCTTCGCGATCGCCGCCTTGGCAATCGCGTGGCTCAACGGCGAACGTCGACAGCTCGTGGCAAGTGAGCGGTCGAGGCGACTGACCGCCGAGCAACAAGCAGGCACTCTGGAAACTGATCTAAGCAAGGAACGGTCTCTGCAGGGGGAGATCGAGGTTGAACGAGCTCGAGCCGCGTTTCTTGCCGAGGCGAGCAAGACCCTCGCCGGTTCCCTGGACTACGAAGCTACCCTACGAACCGTGGCTCGGCTCGCTGTCCCCAATATCGCTGACTGGTGCACCGTGGATATCGTCGGCGAGGATGGCCAGGTCAGTCAGCTCGCCGTGGAGCACATAGACCCGAACAAGGTGCAGCTTGCTGTTGACCTTCAGAAGCGTTACCCATATGACCCCGAGAGTCCGTCGGGAACGGCGAATGTGCTTCGAACCGGGCAGCCCGAAATGGTGTCGGAAATCACAGACGAGCTTCTGGTAGAGGCGTCGCCCGATGAGTACATTTTGGGTATTCTTCGTGAGCTCGGTCTACGCTCCACCATGACGGTGCCGCTGATAGCTCGAGATCGGACTCTCGGCGCCATCACCCTCATCCGTGCTGAAACGGGGAGGCCCTATGGCGACGCCGATCTTTCGCTGGCGACCGATCTGGCGGCTCGCGCCGCCCTCGCTGTAGATAACGCCCATCTGTACACGGAGGCACAGCGAGTAGCAGCCGAGCGTTCGTCAATTCTGACACAGATGGCCGACGGAGTCGCGATAGCCGATGCTACAGGACGCGTCACCTTCGTGAACGAATCCGCCGCCCGCCTGGTGGGAGAATCCGTCGCCGGTCGGACCATAGAAGAGTACGCCGAGCCGTACCAAATCCTCACAGCCGACGGTGAACCGTACCCGCCCGACGAACTGCCACTTGTTCGGGCACTCCGTGACCGAACGGTCGTGACGGACACGGAATGGAGCATGCGCCGCCAGGATGGAGTAGAGCTCATCATGCATGGCACCGCGGCGCCCATCGAATCTGAGGATGGAGTGCTGCTGGGCGCGGTATCCACCTTCCACGATGTAACCGGCCAACGAGCGCTGGAACGGGCACGGGAAGACTTTTTCTCGGCGGCGGCCCACGATCTCAAGACTCCTCTGGCAACCATCAAGGGGTTGGCGCAGATGCTTCAACGTCGCCTGCAACGGGCGAACGCCGCGGGACTGGAGTCGGTAACCGAGGGATTGAAAGATATCGACTCGTCGGTGACGCGAATGACGAGACTCATCAACGAGATGCTGGACGCGACGCGTGCTCAGTTGGACCGCCCCCTGGAATTAAACAGGCAGCGCACCGATCTGGTGGAGGTGGTTGAGCGTGCCGTTGCGGAGTGCCGGCGAGCCGCCGATCGACACGAAGTGTGCGTGGAGGCACTGGTTCCGGAAATTATTGGCGAGTGGGACTCGGAGCGGTTGGAGCGAGTGCTGGCGAATCTACTGTCGAACGCTGTGAAGTACAGCCCCAAGGGCGGAGAGATAGTGGTCTCGGTTGCAGGCGGGCGGGAAACCGGGGAGGCGGTGGTAACCGTCGTGGATCACGGCATGGGAATCCCGGCTGCGAACGTGCCTCACATCTTCGAGCGCTTCTACCGCGGAAGCAACACGGGCCCTCAGATTCCGGGAACTGGCATAGGTCTTGCGGGCGCCCGTCAGATTGTGGAGCAGCACGGTGGCTCAATCGAGGTAGAGAGCGAAGAGTGCCAAGGCTCGACCTTTGCGGTCCGGCTGCCTATAATCGCCACTGCTCCGGTCAGTGGCGAGGAAAATGTCACGCATGGCTGAGATGGAGGATTTCGACCACGTTTTGGTAGTGGAAGATGAACGACCCCTTCGTCAGGCAATTATCTGGACGCTCGAGGACGAGGGATGGAGCGTTGCCGGAGCGGATAACGGCCAGGAGGCCGTACGAGCGGCCGCCGATCAGCGACCATCGCTCATAATTCTGGACTTTATGCTCCCCGTCATGGACGGGCACACCGTTTCAGGACGTGTTCGCGAAATGTACGGTGATAGCCTGCCGATCCTGCTGATCACCGCCGACGGACGAGCGTCAGCGAAGGCTCAGCAGGTAGGGGCGTTCGAATTCTTGCGAAAACCGTTTGAGCTTGAAGCGTTGGTGGGCGCCGTCCGGCGCGGCCTTTCAGCCGGCGCGTAGCTTCTCCCTACCGATCGGCTCCGCCCAGTCCGGGCTGCTCCGGCATGCGGACCATTGGGATGATCGTCGACGCGGGGTCAGAGGACTTTGCAGGACGTGACACCCTGTTTCTGGAGGTAGCCCTGGTGGTACTCCTCCGCACGGTAGAAGGGTGAGGCCTGGGTGATCTCGGTCACGATGTGGCGCCGGAACTTCCCGGATTCTTGGAGCCGGTCGCGAGATTCTCGTGCCAGGCGCTCCTGTTCCGCCGTCTGGTAAAAGATCGCCGAGCGGTACTGATC
>JBOGSL010000231.1:0-8334 GCA_050695395.1 Chloroflexota bacterium
AGCGCCTCATCCGGACTCTTGACCAGCAAGTTGCGAAACTCGCCATCGGTCATGAGCTTGCTGGTGACGTCGATCATGGCCCGCAGGCTCACATATGCCTCCCTCTATGCCGTCGCATTCTAGCGAAGGCGCGGCTAGCGAGCCTTCCGCCGCCGCCGGCGGATCGGGAACAGAACCAGTATGAGGAGAATGAGCGCCACGATAAAGGCACCCACTGCCAACGGGCGGTCCGAGGTGTGAAAGATGAACGATCCGGCCACCAGAAAGCCGGCGCCCAGCAAGGCGTACAGCAGGCGACGCATGGTGGTTTCGAGACGCTCCACCGCGCGCGAAACTTCATCCAACTCATGGCGAATGGTGAGGCCGCCGGCCTGGAAGTCCTGCAGTACTTCGTGCGAGAGACGGGGGATGGAATAGAGCGCGTTCGCAAGCGTGGCTGCTTCGTGAGCCGCATGTCCGGCTACGCCTCTCAGTCCGGTCTCCCCGCGCAGCAACTTTCGAGCAAACGGCTCGGCCACCGTAACGAACTGGAAGCTGGGGTCGAGCGCGGTGGCCAGGCCGCTGAGCGTGCCCAATGCTCGCCCGAGGAACGCGTAGTTAGCGGGAATACGAAACGACTCGGTGTAGAAGACGTCTTGCAGCTCGTCCAACACGTGCTGGGGATTGACCGCTTTGAGCTCCGCGAAGGACAGCTCGTAGAAGGTTTCGACGGTCCAGCGAAGAGAGCGCTTCAAAATCTGCACATCGGCCCCCTTGGCAATGAAGCCGAGCCGTCCCAGGGCCGCCAGCACCGTATCGTAATCGCGCCGCACGATGCCGAGGAATACGCGCCGGATATCCTCGCGCGTACGCGGCGATATGTCGCCCACCATCCCAAAATCCACCAGCACAACCACTGGGCCGGGCCGGACAAAGACGTTCCCCGGGTGCGGATCGGCGTGGAAGAATCCGTCGATCAGCACCTGGTACAGGTAGGCCCTCATCAGTATTTCGGCTGTCGAGGAACGGCTGATCCCCTGGGCATCCAGAGCGGCAAAATCCGTCACTTTCGTGCCGCGCATGTATTCGAGTGTCAATGTCCGGGAGCCACTGGCGGACCAGTAGATACGCGGGATGGCGATCTGATAGTCATTACGCAGCTCGATGGCCAGACGCTCGGCGTGATGACCTTCCGCCAGGTAGTCGAGCTCGAGCCGCAGTGTATCCTCGAACTCGGTAAGGATTTCCGGAAGATTGACTCGCCGGCCAATCACCGTGTGTCTGTCCAGCCAGTGGACGATGTACGTCAGACTGTGAAGGTCCGCCTCAACAATATCCGCGATGCCGGGACGCTGCACCTTGATAGCAACCGGCTGTCCGGTGAGCAACGTCCCTCGATGCACCTGCCCCAGTGACGCGGCCGCGACGGGGACCGGGTCGACCGTGGCAAAGAGCCGGTCAAGGGGAGCTTGCAGGTCCTGCTCGATCACCTGGCGGATTTGGTCGAACGGGACTCCGGGCACTTCGTCCTGCAAGAGAGCCAGTTCCTCGATGTATTCTGTGGGGAGCAAGTCGACCCTCGAGCTCAGGAACTGCCCTACTTTGATCAGAACGCCACCCATCTCCAGGGCGGCGTCTCGAATCCTTATGGCGCGCTGTCGATTGTGCTTGGCGTCTTGGAAGAAGTCGTAGCTGCGGGACGAAAGGCGAGCACGCAAATACTGGACCAGGAACGAGAGTACCAGGCCAAAAAAGAGCCGAAGGATCTGGTAATTGCGCCTTCGGCGATGGATTGTGGTTTTCGGCATGGTGCCTCCGTCCAGCGCTCCATGGTGAGGGGAATTCCAAACGTGACGCAAATCGAGCGCATCCACACCGACAGCGCGGACGAGACCGTTACCCTCGGGCGACGCATCGGCAGAGACCTGGCAGGAGGGGATGTGGTGCTCATCGAGGGTCCGCTCGGCGCGGGAAAGACGGTCCTGGCCCGAGGAATAGTGGCGGCTCGGAGCGAGCAACGCTTTCGGGGCAGCCCTACCTTCAACCTCATCTACGAGTACGCCGGCGACCCGCGGCTCTACCATCTTGACCTGTATCGCCTCGGTCCGAAGGACGTCGAAGACCTTGGCCTGGAAGAGATTCTCCGGCCCGACTCGATCGTTCTGGTCGAATGGCCGGAGCGAGCGGACCGCTATCTCAGGGAGCTGGCCCCGGCGGCCGCTCGCATCAGCCTCCAACCCGATCGAGAGGGCGGGAGGTCGATCGAGATCAGCTGGACGAACGATGGCGCTTCTGGCAATTGACACGTCAGGCGACGAGGCGGCAGTGGCCGTCGCCGGCGACGATCGAGTCCTCGAGGCGGCCGTCTGGACGTCCCAGGGCAATCACTCGAGCTCGCTCATGCCGGCCATTGCGCGTCTTCTGAGGACGCAGAACATAGACATCGACCAGATCGACCGGCTCGTCGTGGCAATAGGTCCCGGCTCGTTTAGCGGCATCCGGGTGGGTCTGGCGGCAGGTAAGGGCCTGGCTCTGGCCCTCTCGATACCGTTGGTCGGAGTCAGCACGCTCGACGCAATCGCGGCGGAGGCGGCGACGGCATCAACCCGAGTGTGGGCACTCATGCCGGCCGGGCGGGGCCGGCTGTACGCGGCGCGGTACGACGGGAACGAGGACATAGCCCAGGAATATCTCGCTGTGATGCCGCCGGATCTGGCCGAGCGCATCCAGGAGGACGATGTACTCGTCGGTGAAGGCGCTCCGTTGTTGGCGCAGAACCTGCAGCAACGGGGTAAAGTGGCGAGAATGGTGGAGACACCGGGGATGGATGCGCGGGTCGGCCATCTCGTGAGGCTTGGCCGGCGACGCCTTCTCCGTGGCGAGGGTTTGAATTGGCGGACGTTGGAACCTCTGTATCTGCGACGCAGTTCCGCCGAGGAGAAGCGAGCGGAGAGTCTGTCGTGAGGCTACTGGTAGAACCGATGGCGCTCGAGGACATCCGCCAGGTTCTGGAGGTGGACCGGGTGAGCTACACCACTCCCTGGCCGGCCAGCGCCTATCGTCGCGAGCTTCTGCACAACAGTAACGCCCACTACCTGGTGCTTCGCCACCTTTCCGCCTCGGAAGCGGCCGCCGAGTCGACGGCGGACATTCGGCAGAAGCCCGTCTTTCCATTCTTGCGATGGCCATTGCGCGCGGAAGCTTTGCCACGTCCCGGATCGATCGTGGGGTACGCGGGGATGTGGATCATGCTCGACGAGGCGCACATTACCACGATCGCCATGCTGGAGGGGTGGCGGGGCCAGGGGCTGGGCGAGCTTCTGCTCATCAGCCTGATTGATTCGGCCGGCGCCGTGGGGGCGCAACGCCTCACTCTGGAGGTGCGCGTCTCGAACGAGGTAGCCCAAAATCTCTATCGCAAGTATGGCTTTCACGTGGCCGGAACCAGGCCCCGATACTACAGCGACAACAACGAAGATGCCTACATCATGAGCACGGGAAGCATCCAGGACGCCGAGTTTCGCGAACGCTTCGCATCGCTGGTTCTGTCTCTCCGAGAGCGCCTATCTCGGCCGGAGATGGACGTCGAGGCAGCCGTGTGGGGAGTGCCGGAAGCCCGGGCAGCCTCCGGCGAAGGCCGTTAAGTGCTCATCCTGGGAATCGAGACCTCGTGCGACGAAACCAGCGCCGCGGTGGTTGAAAACGGGACGCTGGTTCGCTCGAATGTAGTCTCATCGCAGATAGCGCTGCACGCGCCGTACGGCGGAGTGGTGCCCGAGATAGCCAGCCGCCAGCACATCCGCGGAATCGCTCCCGTTGTCGAGATGGCGCTCCGTGAGGCACGCGTCGAGCTGAGCGACATCGAGGCTATCGCGGCTACCCGTGGGCCGGGGTTGGCCGGAGCTCTTCTAGTGGGCATAAACTTCGCTCGTGGCCTGGCTCTCGCCCGCAAGGTGCCGCTGATCCCGGTAAACCACCTCGAGGGGCACATCCACTCTGTCTGGCTCCGGAGCGAACATAACGTCACGGGCTCGCCGGAGCTTCCGCTTCTCAGCCTCATCGTGTCCGGCGGTCACACCGAACTTGTCGTGATGCGCCGGCATGGCGAGTACGAGTTGATCGGTCGCACGCGAGACGACGCCGCCGGCGAGGCTTTCGACAAGGTGGCTCGGCTGATTGGGCAACCGTATCCGGGCGGACCCGCGATTCAGAAGCTTTCGCAGCACGCTACCCATCCGCACCCGTTGCCCAGAGCCTGGTTGCCCGGAACGTATGATTTCAGCTTCAGCGGCCTCAAGACGGCTGTGCTTCACACCGTTTACGAGGCGATCGAGGGTCAGAGCCCCGGCCAGGTCCGAGGCCGCGCCCTTCCGCGCGTTGACGTGGTGGGGGGCCTTCCGCGGGACGTCGCGGCGAACATCGCAGCCGGCTTTCAGGAGAGCGTTGTCGACGTGCTCGTTCGAAAGACGGTAGCCGCCGCTGAGGAGCACAATGTCGCAAGCGTCGCTCTGGTCGGTGGGGTTGCGGCCAACTCGGCTCTGCGAGAAGCGATGCAAGCGGACGTTCAACGCCCGCTTTTTATCGCCCCACTGGAATACGCGACAGACAATGCGGCGATGATTGCGGCGGCCGCCTACTTCGTGCCGAAGCCGCCAGAGGATCTGGATATCGATCCGGCTCTCGAGCTAGCCACGGCTTAGGCCTCCTGCGATTCCTCCAACCGAGCCATGACAAAGAGTAGATCCGACAACCGGTTCAGGTAACGCATCACCTGCGCGTTGGGAATGTCGTGCGCGAGATAGAGGGCTACCACCTGGCGCTCGCCACGGCGGACAACGGTACGCGCCACATCGAGGGCAGCGCCGGCGACGGTTGCTCCCGGCACAACAAACTCTTTGCCGATCTCCACCTGTTCCTTGAGCTCCGCGAGCCATGTTTCGAGACCGGCAACGTCCTGCTCGGTGATCTTCCAGTCCACCTTCGCATAGTTCTCCGGCGGCGTGGTCAGCTCGGCCATCATCGTGTAGAGCGTCTTCTGCACCTGGAGGATCATGTCCTGGAGGTGAGGGTTGCTGAGCTGAGCCCTGGCCAGGCCGAGAGACGAGTCGGCTTCGTCGATGGCGCCAACCGCTTCGATGAGAGGATGGTTCTTGGGCACGCGTTCTCGACCTAGCAAGCCGGTGTATCCCTCGTCGCCCGTCTTCGTTGTTACGCGAGCCATGCGCATCCAGCCATCATTCGAGCATCACGGCCAGTAACAGCCTTGCCCCGACGCTCTCCAACTCCATTCGAGACGTCGTCAGATCGGAGCGACGTGTTTTTTCTCGACGGGCGAGGAGAATGACCGCATCCACGGCAGCAGCGCTGAGAAGCGCGTTCGGATTGTCGAGCAGTCCCCCGGCGACGATCAATGAGTCCGGCTGGGAGGCAACCATCTCCTCGAGGGCAGAAGCACTGAGGACGTCACTCTCCAGATGTATTACCGCAACGATCTGTCCTGCTTCTCGGAACGCCGAAGCCAGCCGGCCCGCGAGAGAAGCAACAGGAACCCCGGAGCGGGGGGACACGATCGCTATCGAGCGTGCCTCGCGAGCCAGTATCTGTATTCGGGCGAAGAGCATCCTGGCGGATGTGTCGCTCGCGACGGGTTCCGCCTCGAGGTGTTCCTCGCGAGGGGCGTTAGCGGGAGGCGGCGAGAACGGGGACGCCAAGTATCTTCTCCATATCCGCGACGTCGCGCACGTTTGGGTCGACCGCGTCCCACGCGAGAGCGGCACCAAAAGCGACAATCACTCCGAGAACGAGACGCAGACCCAGGTTTGTCAGTTGTTGATTCGCCGGAACTCGGGTAGCAACAGGCGCTGATATCTCCTTTACCAGAGTTCGGCGCGCCATCTGCGTTCCCATAAACCGGCCTCGGCTCGAGGTGAGCGCATTCGCGAGCACTCGGGACGCGGCGAGGGCAGTGGCGGAGGATGGGCTGGTTACCGTGAGACGAACGGTGCGATCGACGCGGCTGCTTCCGACCGCCGCATTGAGATCACTCGCGCTCGAATCGGGAAGATGCCGTCCCGCCAGGCTATGCGCGACGTACCTGGCGACCACCTGACTCGTCGCAATATCCTTTACGTCTTCGGCAAGGAAGTCAGCCGCCGTCATTCCGGCCAGCAGCTGGCCGGTCGATTGAAGAGACGTGCCGGTTGCGCCAAGATCGGCCACGTACAACGTGGAGCTCGCTTGATAGCCGGTGTGGTGGTACGACCGATAGAACAGCGCGCCGCTGACCAGCAGGTCGAGAATGAGAATGGCGGCAATGATGGCCCAGCGCCGTCCCCAGATAGCCAGATACGTGTCCCAGGTCAACTAGTAAGCTCCGTGACGGCCCAGTACCGCGGTGACAGTTTGCAACAGGATCTTGGCGTCGAGCGCGATCGACCAGTTGTCGATATAGTAGACGTCCATGACGACCATTTCGTCAAACGCGAGGTCACTGCGGCCGGATACCTGCCAGACTCCGGTCAATCCGGGTTTCACTTCCAGTCTCCGATGGTGTTCGGGCTGGTAGCAAGCCACTTCGCTCGGTAACGGCGGACGGGGGCCGACCAGGCTCATATCGCCAGCCAGCACATTCAAGAGCTGAGGAAGCTCGTCGAGGCTCCATCGCCGCATGTGCCGCCCGATTGCGGTGGTACGCGGATCGTCTCGCATCTTGAAAATTGGGCCGTCGATCTCGCTCAGGTCTCGAAGGCCCGGTTGCAGATCTTCCGCATCGGTGCGCATGGTTCGCAGCTTCAGGAGCCCGAAGGTGCGTCCGCCCACTCCCACCCGCTGTTGGGCGAGGAAGGAAGGACCGCTGGAGGTCAGGCGTACCAGCAAGGCGAGCCCGGCCATGATGGGCGAGAGGAGCAACAGCAACGTCCCCGCAATCAGTACATCGAGCGTCCGCTTCACGCCTCGCGCAACGCTTCGCAACGGCTTCTCGGCTACCCCTAACAGCGGGATGCCGCCCACGGCGTCTACACGCACCTTACCGAGACTCACCTCAAACAAATCGGGTACCAGACTCACAGCAACGCCCCGATCCTCGCATGACCTGAGAATCGACCAGATGGCTTCGTGTTCAGCGGCCGGCAACGCAACGATCAGATCGTCAAGCGCGCCGTGCTCGATCAGGTCGGGCAGGTCGTCGAGCGTCCCGAGCGCTCGGAAGCGACCGAAGTCCCGCAGGAAACCGCCCCGGTGGTCGACAAAGCCGACCAGATCGTATCCCAATTCGCTTCGAGATATGAGCGTCTGCATGATCATCTTGCTGCTCTCGGTGAGCCCGACAACCAGCAGACGCCTGGTGCCGTACCCCCTCCGGTAGAGGATGCTTTCCGTCCAGCGGAACACTCCTCGACCCAAGGCCACCGTCGGGATGAGCAGTATCCAGAGGTAGACGATGACGGCACGGGAGTAGCCGTAGCGATGCAGCATGGCCGTGATAATGACGATCGCCGCGACGGCGATGGTGGCGGCACTCGCAATCGCGCCGATTTCGTCGATCGTGCCATGCGCCAGCCGAAACTGGTAGGCCCCCTTCGTCAGTAGCGCCAGTACCATGACGGCGACCAAGAGAAGCACGAGGGGTTGGTAAGCGGTAAAGCTTACAAAGTCGTGGACCTTGCCGCCGATGCCGAACTGATACCGGGCACGGTAGGCCAGGTCGAAAGCGACAAACATCATGACGGCATCCAGGACAGCAAGGGTCAGGGGCGCGAGTCGCCGCAGGGCGCGCGCGCGGTGATGTGCGCTCGTTACGGGGCGATCGAGGCCGGCGGGCAGCACCATCAGCGGTACCCGTTCAGGGAGCCGTATATCGCCGCCGTGCGCCTGGCCGTTTCGAGCCAGGTGAACCCCCGGGCCCGCAGCGGGCCAGCCTGACGGAGCTTGCTACGGAGATCGGTGTCGCTCAAGGCGCGGATCAAAGCCATGTGCAACGCCTCCGGCTCGGGCTCGATGGTCAGGCAGGCACCGGCGCCCAACTCCACCGCCGGAGTGGTGGCGGTGGTGATGGTAGGCACCCCGCATGCCATGGCCTCCAACACGGGCAGCCCAAATCCCTCGTACAGCGAGGGATAGGCAAACAAATCGGCGCCATTATACCAAAGCGGCAACTGGCCCGGAGGCACGTAGCCGGTGAAAATGACGTCATCTTCCAGGCGCTGATCCACGACCGTTCGCCGCACCGCTTCGTGCTGCCAGCCGGCGCCCCCGACGAGAACCAGGGCGTGAGGGATGTGATCGATGTCCCGAGCGCGGCGAAACGCCTCTATCAAGATCGGAATGTTCTTGCGGGGCTCGAGGGTTCCGACG
>JBOGSL010000232.1:0-4275 GCA_050695395.1 Chloroflexota bacterium
GGGCATCCGCGCCCCGCCACCACCTGGTATTTCGACTAGATCGAATAGGTGGAGGCCGCCTGAGCAATGCCGATGATCTCGTCGAAGGCCGGGCCTTCAATCGTCTCCTCCGTCATCAGGCGTTCCGACACCGCGATGAGCTTGTCCTTATGCTTAATTAGGATCTCGCGTGCCACGTTGTAGGCCTTGTTGATGAGGGTGCGTACCTCATTGTCGATCTCCTGAGCCACCGCCTCGCTGTAATTGCGCTGCTCGCCGATCTCGCGTCCCAGGAAGATCATCTCTTCCTTCTTGCCCAGGGCCAGCGGTCCGAGCTTCTCGCTCATGCCGTACTTGGTAACCATCTGACGGGCCAGCTGGGTGGAACGCTCGATATCGTTGGAAGCGCCGGTGGTGACCTCGCCGAAGATCAGCTGCTCGGCGGCATGGCCGCCCAGGCTGAAGGCGAGCGTCTCTTCGAACTGTGTTTTGGTGTAGAGGTAACGATCGTCCTGGGGCAGCAAGCGCGTGTAGCCGCCGGCTAGACCGCGCGCCACGATGGTGATCTTGTGGATGGGATCGAGATTGGAGAGCATGCGCGCCACCAGGGCGTGGCCCACTTCGTGGTAGGCGGTGACCGCCTTCTCGCGTTCGCTGATGATGCGACTCTTACGTTCCGGGCCGGAGATGACGCGGTCGATCGCCTCCTCCAGCTCGTTCATGCCGATCGCCTTCTTATTGCGGCGGGCGGCCAGGATGGCGCCTTCGTTGAGTAGATTGTTGAGATCGGCGCCGCTGAAACCAGGAGTCTGCTTGGCCAGCGCGCTCAGGTCCACGCTCTTCTCGAAGGGCTTGCCTCGCGCGTGCACCTCGAGGACGGCGTTGCGGCCGCGAATGTCGGGATTGTCCAGCACCACCTGGCGGTCGAAGCGGCCGGGGCGAAGCAGCGCCGGATCCAGCACATCGGGCCGGTTGGTGGCGGCAATCACGATGACATTGGTGTTGGTGTCGAAACCGTCCATCTCGACCAGGATCTGATTGAGGGTTTGCTCGCGCTCGTCGTGGCTGCCGCCCAACCCGGCGCCGCGCTGGCGGCCGACCGCGTCGATCTCATCGACGAAGACGATGCAGGGCGCGTTGCGCTTGGCCTGATCGAACAGGTCGCGAACCCGGCTGGCGCCGACGCCAACGAACATCTCGACGAACTCGGAGCCACTGATGGAGAAGAACGGAACGCCTGCCTCGCCGGCCACCGCCCGCGAGAGCAGCGTCTTGCCGGTGCCGGGCGGGCCGACCAGCAGGACGCCACGCGGGATGCGCGCGCCCAGGGCGGCGAACTTATCAGGATACTTGAGGAACTCGACCACTTCGGCCAGCTCCTGCTTGGCTTCTTCCACCCCGGCGACATCGGCGAAGGTGATCGTCGGACGGTTACCGGCGAACATCCTCGCGCGGCTCTTCCCGAAGGACAGCGCCTGGTTGTTGCTGCCCTGGGCCGAGCGCATGAAGAAGAAGATCAGGCCGGCGAAGAACAGCAGGGGCAGGAAGGTGAGCAAGCCGCCCAGAATGTTGCCCCACTGGCTGGGCGCCTGATCTTGCAGGGTTACGTACTGCGAAAAAACGGGCTTGTTGGTGGCGACGCCGCTCGTCTTGAGGAAGGTGAGCAGGTCACTGCTGCCGTTATAGGTGGTCGTGTAGCGCGTGGCCGTGGCCGACGCGTTGGTGGGGGCGAGCGTCACGGTGGCGCCGTCCTGGGTCACCGTGATGTGCTGACCGTTGTTGATGCTGTACTTGACCTTCGCCACCAGGCTGTGCTTCCCGATGAGCGGAAGCGTTTGGGTGGGGGGGCCGCTGGGTCGGAACACCTGGAAGGCGATGGCCAGAACAAAGACCATCACGATCAGCCAGATGAACGAGTTTCTAAACCATCGAGCGTCCATGAAAATTCACATCTCCGGGTTGGAGCCTGCTGCCGGCCGCGAAGTTGCAAGGTTCCCGCGCAGACTGGCCCACATTGTCGTATGCAGGGATATCGCCACAGTCTACCAGGTTAGGAGGTCGTTTTTGGGCTGAAATGATAGGCGAATCAACGGTTCCGACGCGTCGACCGCCGCGGCCCGAGCATCGATTGCCAGTCCCGGAATCCAGACGATCGTTCCGCCGCTCAGCGCAACGGGGATGACATCGCGCCGGTGGGCCGGCACGTGACGATCGACCATCAGATCCTGGATCTTACGACTTCCCGGAGCGCCCCTGGACCGGACGCGATCGCCCGGCTTGCGGTTTCGGACGAGCAGCGGTGGCTCGAGTGCGCCGGCACGAAGATACGCGACGAAGGGCCCGGCAACTACCAGCTCGCGCTCGATGTCGTCGCGTTCCCCTTCGACCGGCTCGGCGCTGATGACGCCGGCCGGAAGGGTGACGATGCCCGGGATCGAGAGATACGCCTCGAAGGGCGGGGACGGCGCGTGTGGTTGTGCCCGGCGCAGAGCGAAGCGGCCGGGAGAGATGTCGATCTCGAGCGTGTGGGGGAGTTGGCCGGCGAGGTGAACGCCCTGGTTGCCTGATTCGAGCGTGGCGAGCATCGCCTCGAGGTGGCTCTGGTGGATGTCGTGCACGTCGCCGATGATGCGTTCCAGCAGGGTCCGCAGGACGTGGCGCTGGAGCGCGGAGTGGAGGGCCAGGAACGCGGGCAGCGCGGCGCCGATTCCAGCGGGTGTTTCGGCGACGTCGAGAAGCTCGCCGGCTCGCTGCACCTCCTGCTGCATATAGGAGGCGTCCAGCGAGAACAGGCGTGCCTCGCGCGCGAGGATGTCCACGATGCCCGGCTGGATCAGCTCGAGCGCGGGCAGCGTTTCGTGGCGCAGCCGGTTTCGGCGGTAGCGCGTATCAAGGTTGGAGCGGTCTTCTCGAAAGGGCAGGTTCTGCTCGGCGAGGGCTTTCTCGATGGTGGGCCGGTCGATATCGAGGAAAGGGCGGACGAGAGAGCCTCTTCGCCCAGGCATGCCCGATAGCCCGCTCAGACCGGAGCCACGCAGAAGGTGCAGGAGAAAGGTCTCGGCCTGGTCGTTGCGCGTGTGGCCAAGAGCGATGACGTCCGCCGGCCAGGAGCCACGCATGACCTCGAGCGCCTGGTAGCGGGCATCGCGCATCGCGGCCTCGTCGGTGGGGCCGGGCTCGAGGCAAATGACCTCGATCTCGCGGCCGAGCTTCGCGGCAAGCTCTCGCACGAAGGCCTCGTCGCCATCCGATTCGGCCCCGCGGATCGCGTGATTGACGTGGGCCACACGCAGAAGCCAGCCGGGCATTTCGGCGCTCGCGACGGCGTCGAAGGCGGCGAGCAGGGCAACCGAATCAGCGCCTCCGGAGACGGCAATCAGAATGCGCGTGTGCTCCGGGAGGCCGAACGCGCGAATCGCATCGCGCAGGAGTTGGGTGTGTGGTAAGTTCGCCGCCACGGAGGCATTATCCCGGATGGCACGATTGAGCCGGGAAGCGGGAACGGCTAGCGCCCGAAAGTACCGGTGGCAAGCGCCAGGGTGGCGGAGCACCAAAAACGACGCCGAAGCTTGTACAGATGGACTTCGTGCCGGTTAAGGTCGGGGCGGGTCTACGTACAGCAGAAACGCACTCAGCGGCGGCACTATCAGCCAGACGGCGTGCATCACGAACCAGAGCAATCCGAACGAGGCGACGGTGAGGAACAGCAACGCCCAGAAGACGACCCACCAACCGATCAGCATGGCCAAACCCGTGCCGATGCGGCCGCGCGCGAAGTAGCCGATCCCCAGGAAGCCGATCCAGCCCAGCAGCTGGAGCAGCGCCGCACCAAGCGGATGGTGAACGCGAATCGGGGTCGTGGAATCATAGTTGTTCATGCGGTCAATTGTATCCGGTTTGGGTGCCGTCTACGTGCATGTCGTCATTCCGGATCAGGTTCAGCTACTACCATTACGAGCCACGTTTGCCATATGAGGCTTCGGCGACCGAGCATTACCCCTCGCTTCGCTCGCGGCACGGGGACAGAGCCCCGAGCTACGTCCGCGGGGCGGGGACAGAGCCCCGAGCTACGCCTGCGGCACGGTACGGCCCACGATACGGTTCGCGCGCGTCCGCGTGCGAAGGCGCGCCGCGCCTTCCGTAGGCCGGCTAGCTCCTGCGCCGGCTCTCCGACGTGTGGAGCTTCGGCTGTGGCAAGCGTGTTCGCTAGCGAGGCGTTGGCGAGCAGCTGTGAACGCACGGGCAGGCGTGGCTGCTATCGGGCAGCCGGCGCAGGAGCTAGCCGGCCTACCGCCC
>JBOGSL010000233.1:0-3140 GCA_050695395.1 Chloroflexota bacterium
TCGTGAAACCGAGATTCTCCTGCATCACCCGCACTGCGCTGGCATCGGGCGATCTCGCGTAGGTGAAGGCTTCTGCGGCATCGCTCGTCAACTGGCGCCGCTCGTTTGTGACGGTGTCGCGGATGTAAAGGTTCAGGTCGTCAAATCCCACCGCCCACCGTCCGTCCGGTGATGTCGTCTCGCCAAAACTGGGGCCGACGATCCTGACGGCATAGGTTTCGAGCGATACCTCGAGCCTCTTCTCCTTGACCAGCACCCGTATGCCACCGTCGACGAACTCCACCGCGAAGAACGGCAGCGCGGTCGCTTTCACCGGCTCTTGCAGGAACTCGCTCAGTGCCTTTGCCATGCGCTCGTGATCGAACGCCGGCCGCTTCGTTTTTGCTTCCGGATCGACCAGGACGAACTCCGATCCGGCGGCTGTCGATCTGCGATACGTGAACACATCCGTGTCTCGCACCCAGACCGGCACGACCCGTGGCGTGTGGATCAGCTTTTTGAGATTGTGCGTCAGCAGTGACTCGGCCCTGGCATACCGGGCGGTCAGATTGTCGTTGCTCAAGATCGAAACTCCGGGGGAAAGCGGGAAGTCAGAGCTCACCTCGGCGGCGAAGATGAGGAGCCATCGCTCGCGATACGCTCCTGACGTTCTCGGGAAGCCTCACACCGAGATTGTAGGCTTCAAACGCCCACACGTCCGCCTGCTGCGAAATCTGCTCGTCGGTCGCCATGTACGTATGGCTGGATGCGGCTGTGGTATGCAACAGAATCGGGTTTGCGCAGGCCTGAGCGTGCTGCAACGCCGCGGCGAACTTGAATTCATGCATGGGAGGGACTCGATCGTCGTCCCACGAGGTCGTGATGAAGGTCGGCGGATAACAGGTGCCGCCGTGGATATTTTGCAGCGGCGAGTAGGCGTAGAGCCATTTGAACGCCTGCGGATTGCTCGAAACGCCGTACTCGTGCTCCCAGAGAGCCCCAACGGAAAAGCGCTGGTAGCGCAGCATGTCGAGCACGCCATGTCCAACGTAGGCGGCGCCGAAAAGCGACGGATGCTCCGTGAGCGAGGCACCCGTAAGCAGCCCGCCATTGGAATAGCCCCAGATCCCGAGCTGCTTCGCGTTGGTATAGCCTCGCCCGATCAGGTACTTGGCCGCCCACGCAAAGTCGTCGAAGACGTTCTGCTTGCGAGACAGCATTCCCGCCTGATGCCACTTTTCGCCGTACAGTCCGCCGCCGCGCAGGTTGGGCACGGCATAGACGCCCCCGAGCTCGAGCCATACCGGTATCATGGGCATGAAGTTAGCTTCAAAGAAGGCAGGCATGATCGTGATGTCGAAGCCACCATAGCCCCAAAGAATCGTCGGATTGAGGCCGTCGAGCTTCACATCCTTGCGGGCGATGATGAACATCGGCACCCGGGTGCCGTCCTTGGAGCGGTAGAAGACCTGCCGGACCTCATATTGGGACGGATCGAATCGCACCTGCGGCGCAAAAGCCGTGCGCGTGCTCCCCTGCTGCACCTCGTAGCGATAGATGCGCTGCGGATAGAGGAACGAGGTGAATCCGTAGTAAATGGTATTGGAATCGTCGCGCGAGGATACCGCGGTGACGGTCCCCAGACTGGGTAGAGGCAGGTCACGGAGCCGTTTGCCCCCGATCGTATATAGCGTCAAACGGCTGACGGCGTTGAGCTCGGAGCGCACGATGATCCGACCGTCGGCCATGCTCGCCGACCGGATCACGCCCTCCTCCTCAGGCACGACCGTGCGCCAGTGCGCTGGCGCGGGGTCCGCCAGTGTGGTCGCAACGATCCGTCCTCGCGGTGCGCCCAGGGTGGTCTCGAGATAGAGCGTGCCTCGGCTCACGCCGACGACCGAGTACTGCGCGTCATCGTGGGTATAGAGGGGCTCGAGCCTGGCAGTGACGTCGGGTCGATCCGGATTGCCGAGATCGGCATAGTAGAGCTCGTCGGGCACTCCCGCGCCCTTGACCAGCGCGACGAATAGATAACGACCGTCTTCGCTCACGCCACCCAGGACGAACCAGTATGAGGTACCCGGCCGCTGATAGATCAGAGTGTCCGCGCTCTGCGGCTTGCCGAGCACGTGGTAATAGAGCTGCTGATTGACGTTGCGCTCGTATAATCCGCTTCCCTTCGCCGGTGTCGGAAAACGCGAATAGAAGAGGCCCCTATCATCGTGGGTCCAGGCCATGCCGGAATATTTGACCCACTGCAGAGTGTCCGGAAGCGTCTTCCCGGTCGAGACGTCGAGTACGCGCACCGTCTCCCAGTCCGACCCCCCTTTCGAGAGCGCATAGGCCACATACCGACCATCGGGGGAGGGCTGGAAACCGGTGAGTGCCAGCGAGCCGTCGGGAGACAGTTGGTTCGGATCGATCAGGACCCGCGGGCTGGTCGAAGGCGAGTCCTGTACATAAAGAACCGACTGGTTCTGCACGCCGGAGTTGCGCATGAAAAAGATGCGGCTGCCAGCGACCTGGACGGGTGTTTCCTCTTTCGGGTAATTCCAGATCTGCGTCAGCCGCCGGGTGATCCACGTCCGCGAGGGAATTTTCGCGAGATACCCATCCGTCAACCGGTTCTCCGCCGCAACCCAGCGGTGCAGCGCGGGGCTGTGCATATTCTCCATCCACTGATACGGAGCGGGCACGCGCGTACCGAAGTAATTGTCCACGATTCCATCGCGGCGGGCGGGCCGATAGTGGAGCGACTGTGTCGGCGGCGAGGCTGCGGCCACGGAAACAGCGAGCACCAGGGAAGCGGCAATGAGCCGCGCAGCGAAAGGCTTCATGATAGTGTCCTCGTGGCGGGGCGATGCGACGCGGCCCTTTGGCTCATGCAGGCGGGCGCGCGGCCATCAATCAGTGCTCACTGCAGCGGCCGCCCAGGTGCTTGGCGAAATGACGCTCGATCAGGTGATACATGGTGATGAGGTTCTCGGGGTTCTTGAAGTCATGACCCTCATCCTCGGCGACGAAGTACTCGACCGGGGCCCCGCGGGCGCGCAGCGAGTCGACGATGTGGTCGGACTCCGCCTTGACGACGCGAACGTCGTTGGCGCCCTGAATGACCAGCAACGGCGTGCGGATCTGGTCCACCTTGGTGACCGGCGAGC
>JBOGSL010000234.1:0-6304 GCA_050695395.1 Chloroflexota bacterium
CGTACACACTACACACACGCTCGCCGACCCTTCGCGGCCCGACGCGCCCGCGACAATCCAACGCTTCACACATCCGAGAGCCGGCGCAGGAGCTAGCCGGCCTACGGAAGGCGCTGCGTGCCTTCGCGGCCTAGGCGGGTCGGCAGCAGCGCTGTCCGGCTCATCAATGTCCGGCGGCTTGCCACGAATAGCGCCGGCAAGCGCCGCTGCTCTTTCTATTGCGACGACGGGCTATCCCGTAAGCTCTCGCGCCAAATCTCGCAGCCCTGCCGTCGCCTCACGCTCCAGATGCGCCCGATCGAGTGCTTCCAGCGCGGCGTCGAGGCTCGCCTGTACCTGGCGCTCGGCCTCGTCCCGGGCGCCAGTCACGCCGAGAACTTTGCGCACCTCGTCCAGATCGTCGCTGCGGCCGGAGAAGAATGCTTGCAGCGTATCGGCCTGGTCCGCGCTCGATCGCTCCAGCGAGATCAACAGGGGCAGCGTCTTCTTGCGATTGCGCAGGTCCATGCCGGCCTCTTTCCCCGTCGCCTCCTTCGAGCCCCAGATGCCCATGATGTCGTCGTGTATCTGGTAGGCGCGACCGAGCAGCAGCCCGAATTCTCGCAGGGCGTGACGAACATCGTCGCCGCCGCCCCCTATCGCCGCGCCGGACCAGGTGCTGAATGCCACCAGCGCGCCCGTCTTCAGATCGATCATGCGCACGTACTCGCCGGCTGAAACAGACTCGCGGCTCTCGAAGCTCATATCCAGATACTGCCCCTCGGTCAGCTTGAAGGAGGTGTCCTGATAGGCCTCTGCCACCTCGTTCGCCACCTCGGGATCCTGGGTGGCGGCCAGCACGGCCCGCCCGGCCAGCGCGAACATCCCGTCCCCCGCATTGATCGCCTGAGGCTCGCCCCACAGCTTCCAGACGGTGGGCCGGTGGTGCCGCTCCGGGTCGTGATCCTCGATGTCGTCGTGGATCAGCGAGAAGTTGTGCAGCAGCTCGATGGAAGCGGCCGCGGGCAAGGCCTCACGCCAATCGCCGCCGGCGCCCTCCGTCGCGAGCAGGCAGAGGATGGGGCGGAAGCGCTTCCCGCCCGGCGCCTGACGTGGCTGCAGGTTGGCATCGACGAACCCCAGCTGGTATCGAAGCATGTCCTGGAAGATCGGCGCCGCTTCGGTGAGGGAAATCCAGGCGTCGATCTCGCGATCGATCGCATCGACGAAGCGCTCTCGCAGGTCGCTCAGGCTCACCGTGGTCTCCATATCCCGATGATAGATTGTTGCGGGAAGGATGGGTCTTGACGGTTATCCGATTGGGAACGCGCGGCAGCCGGCTTGCGCTGCGTCAAGCTGAGCTGGTGCGAGATGCCCTTCTGGCGGCGCACCCAGGGCTCGTCGAGGTTCAGCTGGTCAAGGTTCGTACCGAGGGCGATCGGGTGCAGGACCGGCCGATCGCCGAGTTTGGCGACAAGGGCGTGTTCATCAGTACCCTGGAAGCCGCGCTGCTGTCGGGAGAGGTCGATCTGGCGGTGCACAGCCTGAAGGACGTGCCGGCGGATCGCGAGACTCCCGGACTCGCCCTGGCGGCGTTCTCCCGGCGGGAGGATCCGCGCGAGGCGCTGGTTTCGCGATCCGGCGAGCGGCTCGAGGCGCTGCCGCCGCGATCGCATGTCGGCACATCGAGCCCGCGCCGGCGGGTGCTGATCGGACAGGCGCGACCCGATCTGGTCTGCGCCGATATCCGAGGCAACGTGGATACGCGCCTGGCGAAACTGGCCGCGGGCGACTACGACGCGATCGTGCTGGCCGCTGCGGGGATGCTGCGCCTGGATCGAGGGGGCGAGATTACCCAGTACCTCGATCCCGAGACATTCGTGCCGGACGCTGGGCAGGGGATTATGGTCAGCCAGGCGCGAGTGGGAAGCGAGGCGGCATCGCTTCTGGCGGACGTCGATGATCCGGACAGCCGCACGGCAGCCCTGGCCGAACGCGCCGTGGTGCGAGCGCTCGAGGCGGGCTGCAAGAGCCCGGTGGGAGCGTACGCCCGGCTGCAGGACGATCACCTCACGATACGGGCCATGGCTGCGAGCGAGGACGGCACGAGGGTTGAGTTTGCGGGGCTGGAGGGACCGGTAGGCTTGCCTGAGGAACTCGGCCAGTCGCTGGGACGCGGTTTGCGAGAGAAGGTGGCGAGCGCGGCGTGACGAGCGGCGGGCGCGGCGCCGCGACCCGCCCGAACCTGGGTCTACACTCGATCATGATCGACTGCCTGTTCTGTCGCATCGTGCTCGGCGAGGTGCCGGCGGATATCGTCTACAGCGACGAGAACGTGCTGGCGTTTCGCGACATCCAGCCCATCGCCCCGGTTCACGTTCTGGTGGTGCCGCGACGGCACATCGCCAGCTACTCAGCGGCGGCCGAGGAGGATGCGGGCCTGCTTGGCAAGCTCGCCCTGACGGCTGCACGCGTGGCGCAGCAAGAGGGCGTGGCCGAATCCGGATATCGGACCATGGTAAATACCGGTCCGGACGCTCAGCAGTCGGTCCATCATCTGCACCTGCACGTGCTGGGCGGCCGGCAGTTCGGCTGGCCGCCGGGCTGACGTGGGCCGGCTCATCGTCGTTCCCACCCCCATCGGCAATCTCGAAGACATCACCCTACGAGCCCTGCGCGTGCTGCGTGAATCGCCCCTAATCCTGGCCGAGGACACGCGTCACACTCGCCAGTTGTTGCGCCACTTCGAGATCGAGGGCAAGCTGCTGAGCTACCATCAGCACAACAAACGGGAACGTCTGGGAACGGTGCTGCGCCGGCTGGAGGAGACCGACGTGGCGCTGGTGAGCAACGCCGGGATGCCCGTGGTGGCTGATCCGGGATTCGAGCTGGTGTCTGCTGCGATCGAGGCAGGCATCGAGGTCGAGGTGCTTCCCGGAGCCAGCGCCGTGATCACGGCCGTCGTGGCGGCGGCGCTTCCTGCGCCGGGCTTCGTGTTCGCCGGCTTCCTCCCCCGCAAATCCGGCGATCGCCGCAAGCGGCTCGGCGAGCTGGCGGCCTTACCTTACTCGCTGGTCTTCTATGAGGCGCCGCACCGCTTGACGGAGCTGCTCGAGGACATCGAGGCAGTGCTCGGTGACCGCTCGCTGGTGATGGCCCGCGAGCTGACCAAGCTGCACGAAGAGGTGCTGCGAACCACCGTGAGCGGGCTCCGCGCGCGGTACCGGGAGGAGGAGCCACGGGGCGAGGTGACACTGGTGGTGGCGGGCGCGAACCCCGAACCTGAAGACCGCCGCTCGGAGGCGCGAGATGCCCTGCGCGAACGGGCCCTGGCCGGCGAAGGCGCTCGCACGTCTGTGGATGAGGTGAGCGCCAGGTTTGGGATGCCGAGAAATGAGGTGTATGAGTTGTGGGTGCAGGTGTCGCGAGGTGGGCAAGAAGGCGATGGGCAATGACCGCGTCTTCCCCGCCCATCCCGGATACACACGCCCACCTCGACGAGGTGCCGGACCTCGAGGCGGCGCTGGCGCGTGCCGCGGCGCCGGGCGTCGCCCCTATCCTCACCGTCGGTTCGGATCTCTCCTCGAGCCGCATCGCCGCTGAGATTGCCCGCGGGCATCCGGGCGTGTTTGCCGCCGTGGGCGTCAGCCCTGATCGCCTGGAGAACTTCGACCGAGACTGGGAGCAGCTCGAGCCGCTGCTCGATCAGGCGGCGGTGCTGGCGGTCGGCGAGATCGGTCTTGATCACACCAGATCGCCAAGCCCGCGCGACTTGCAGCTTCGCGCCTTCCGGATCCAGGCACAGGCGGCCGCGGCCCGAGGCTTGCCCATAAGCGTCCATAACCGCGAGGCGGATCGGGAGGTGCTGGAGGTGATCGCAGAGACCGGCGTACGGGCCGCGTTGCATTGCTTCGGCGGCTCGGCCGAGTTCGCAGAGCAGGCCCTCGCGGCGGGCTGTTACCTCTCGTTCGCCGGGAACCTCACCTTTCCACGGGCCGAGCGGCTGCGAGAGATTGCCGTCGAGATTCCCGAAGACCGGTTGCTGATCGAATCGGACAGCCCGGTGCTCTCGCCTCAGCCCTGGCGGGGCCGTCCCAATGAGCCCGGGCATCTAACCGCTACCATGGAAGTGCTGGCCCAGATACGAGGGGTAGAGCCGGCGGCGCTGGCTGGGCAGCTGATGACGAATGCGAAGGAGCTCTTCGGGTGGAAAGTCCCCGGCCTGGAACGGCCACTCGCTACGGACCGGTAAGCGCCGATATCCCCCTGGTGGGCGAGCGCCTTCGCGCCCTGGCCGAAGGGCATCATCCCCTGCTGGGCGAGGCTCTGGCCTATCTCTTCGATCGCGCCGGTAAGCGCATCCGGCCCGCCCTGGTGCTCCTCTCGGGCAGGTTGGGCGCCTATCCGCGGGAGCGCTTGATCACCCTGGCCGCGTCGCTCGAAGTGGTGCATTCGGCCACACTGGTGCACGACGACACCATCGACGAGGCGCTCACCCGTCACGGCCTCGACACCATCAACCAAATGTGGGACTCGAAGGTGGCGATTTTAGTAGGCGATTTCCTCTTTGCCCAGTCGGCCGAACTCGCCGCCCAACTGGATAGCGTCCGCATCATGACGCTGCTGAGCGAGACGGTGATGGCCATGAGCAGCGGCGAGCTGCGCCAGTACGCCTCGACGCGCGATCGCGAACTGGACGAGGGCGGGTATTTCCGGCGCATCGCGGGGAAGACGGCCAGCCTGTTCGCCATGTGCTGCCAGGGCGGAGCGATCATCGGCGAGCTTCCGGAAGATCAGATCGAGGCGCTGCACGACTACGGAATCAACCTCGGGCTCGCCTTCCAGATCGCCGACGATGTGCTCGATTTCAAGGGAGATGAGGCGACGCTGGGCAAGCCCGCGGGGAGCGACCTGCGCCAGGGAACGCTCACCTTGCCGGTGATTCTGCTCTCCGAGACACTACCCAGAGGCAGCGCACTGCTGCGCTATATAGAGGAAGGCAGCAATGCCGACATCTTGATCGAGGCGGTGCGAGAGTCGGGAATGCTCGAGGTATCCCTCGAGCGGGCCGAAGCTTACGCCGGAGAAGCCCGTCGGGCCCTCGACAAGTTTCCGAACAGCGTAGCCAAAGACGCGCTGCTGACGATGACCGAGCAGGTGATTCACCGAGAGATGTAGCCGGCTGAGAACGGCCCCTACATTTGGCGATCTGTCATCACCTCGCACGTTCCCCAAATCCGTGCGGTTGCACGCGGGGTGGCGATGCGGCCCGCCTGCGCACCGCTGGTTCGCCGAATCTGCCCGATCGGCGTTGGGCGTGCCGCAATGCGGCTTCGCCTATTTTCGGCGGCGGCCCTAGGGACGCGTCCCGATACATCGGGAACCATCACAGTTGCTACGTGCCGGCGGCGGCCGGCTAGTGTCCGTCGCGTATGGCCGAAACCTCTTCGGCTGTGTGGCCGTTTGGGCTGCTTTCGCCGGCAGTCACGGTGCGCCATTCCTCTTCCTCGGCGACATCCGCGCCGACATCCGCTCCGAAGGGTGGTCCAGCCGGCTCGGCGGGCGTCGATGCGCCGTAGATGAACTGCTTGCCACGCAGCAGGGAGGCGACCGCCGCGATCCCGGCCATCACCGCCGAGACGTAGAAAGCGTCTCGCAAACCATCCATGAAGGGCGGCGCGATCAGGCTGGGGAAAAAGGCGTGGCCGAGCAGGTGAACCCGAGCCGCCGCCGGGAGGTGCGCCAGAACCGACGCGGGCAGCAGATGCGCCATCGGGTTGTAGCCCAGGAACGCCGAGAACAGCGCCGCGGTGGGCGGCAGGTGCGCGATCTGTCTGGCGGCTGCCGCGGGGAGTCCGGCGTGGGTCAGGCCGCTAAAGAGGGCGGCCGGCAGACGCGACGAGAGCCCGACGATGACGATCGTGAAGAAGATCGACATCGAGAACAGCATGCCGGAGTTCATCAGGGTGGCCCGCATGCCCGAGGCGACGCCTCGATGCTCGGGCGGCACCGAGCTCATGATCGAGCTGGTGTTGGGGGACGAGAACAGGCCCATGCCGATGCCGTTCACCAGCAGCAGTATCGCGAAGGGTGTGTAGCTGAAATCGGCCGGCAGGAAGGTGAGCAGGACGAACGTAATGCCGGCGATCACCATCCCGCCGGTGCTGAAGGGTCGGGCGCCGTAGCGATCGGAAAGCCAGCCGGAGATCGGTCCGGCGATCAAAAAGCCGAACATCATGGGAAGCATGTAGATGCCCGCCCAGAGCGGCGTCTCGGCGAACGAGTAGCCGTGCAGCGGGAGCCAGATTCCCTGCAGCCAGATGAT
>JBOGSL010000235.1:0-18837 GCA_050695395.1 Chloroflexota bacterium
CGGTCACGCTTACGCGGACGAGGCGACCCAAACGGTGACGGCGACCGTCTATCCGAAGGGCGACACGCCCACCAGCGCGTCCGCGGCGAGCGATCAGGGCACGCTAACGGTGGGCGAGGCCGACGTGCTGGCAGATAACTCTCCGATGGCAATCCAGGCAAGCACGGGCCAGCAGTTCTCCGGGCCGGTCGCTACCTTCACCGATAGCGGCTACCCCTCGAACTCAGCCTCCGACTTTACTGCCACCATCGGTTGGGGAGATACGACCTCCAGCGCGGGAACGGTTACCAGCGACGGCGCCGGGGACTTCACGGTGTCCGGGCAGCACATCTACTCCGCGCCGGGCCTTGAGACCGGCTCCGTGTCCATCACGGATGATTCTCCGGGCACAGCGAGCTCCACGACGTCGTTTACGGCAACCGTTAACGAGCCTCCGGCCATTACCAGCGCCAACCATGCCACGTTCACCGCCGGCGTGGCCGGCTCCTTTACGGTGACCGCTACAGGCTCGCCCACGCCTAGTATCGCCGAGACCGGCGGTCTCCCCTCGGGCGTGACCTTCACCGACAACGGTAACGGGACGGCCACCCTCTCCGGCACGCCTGCGGCAGGTACGGGAGGGACGTACAGCATCAGCATCAAGGCCACTAACGGCGCTTCTCCGCGCGCGATACAGAGCTTTGTGCTGACAGTCGTCGGGGTCAGCGCGTCCGTCACCACTGGACCCGGCACTGTCTCCGGATCCACATCCTGCAATTACGCCTCAGGGAGTAGCTGCCGCCAGAGCTACAACTCCTATCTCAACTGTCTGGGACGGGCCGGCGCGCTGAATTGCCGAGGCACTCTGATCGCCAAGACGCCCGCTTCTTTCCACTCCCGCACCATCACAACGGCAGGGGTTGCCTCGGGCCAGGCATACATGTCGGGTACCGGCGTTTTGACCGGCGTTGGATTTGTTCCCTTCTCGGCCGCGTTTGTCGACAATGGTCCGGGTCAGAACGGAACGGCGGTCCTCACGATCAATGGCGTTACAACCGAGTACGTTTGTCGCGGAGCCTGCAACATTATCCGCACGCGCTAAGCCGGCCGCCCACAACTGCAAGCCCACGGTCACTCTTCAAACGGCGGTGGAGTCCGCGCTGGCCAGCACGTTCGCGTTCGCGGCGGGATACGGAGCGGAGCAGGTCCGGGTGATCGTGACGCGCTATCACCGCTCGTCTGACGGGGCGTGCTTTTGAGAAGCAGCTGCGCAACTGCCCGGAACCCAAGCCGACGGTGACGTCCGGCCTTGTCGAGAGTTGCTCGGTGGTTGACGGGAAGACCGGACGCGCGTTGTTCTGTTTCACGATCGCATATCGGCTGCTACTTGGGCGCAGCTAGTGCCGTCAGCAGAAGACCAGTTTCGTGGCGACGCGGCCGAAGGCACAAAGGATGCCAGGGCACGCCGCTTGCCCTTCCGTCCATCGATGAATCTCTTGCTCTGGCTGCGCTTCGGGGCGCCCGGACGTCTACTGCATGCCGGCAACCGCCGGCTGGCCATCTACCGACAGTACGTCATCTTTTACCCGCTCGTCTTCCTGGTGGTGGCGTTTCTGCTGTACCTCCTGACGGGCGAGATCGATCACCACGTCTCCGGGCTGCGCGGCGGCTTCACGAAGGGCTTGATCGGCCTCTTGATCTTCGGCGGCGACGCCAATGCCGCGCGCTCGATCCTCACCGCGATCACGGCCGCCTTCGTCACCATCATCTCGGTCGTGTTCCCGCTGACGATGGTTGTTATTCAGCTTGCGAGCAGCGTTTTCACCTCGGAGCTCATCAACAATTTCAAGCGCTCTACCATAACCCAACTCACACTCGCCTTTCCCATCGGGCTATCCATATACTCCCTGCTCGTCCTCAAGACCGTTCGCGCCTCCTCGGCCGGTGCGGGCATTTACGTGCCCATCATCGGCGTCAACGTGGCTATCATCTGGGCGCTGGCCGGTCTGGTCTTGCTAGTGCTCTACATCGGCTTCCTGCTGCGTCAGATCCAGCCGCCTACGATGATGGAGGCGATCACCCGAAAGGGCATTCGCGCCATGGGGAGCTTTTCGGCGCCCACCGAAAAACCGTGGGTGAGAGCGATCGAGCGGCAACCGGAAGCTGACAGTCGCTTCACCGACGTATACGCGAAAAGAACGGGGTACGTGCAGCGGATCGAGTGGGAAACGCTGTTCGAGGTGGTACGGTACCTCATGAAGGGAGGAGAGGAACGGCCTCTGCACATCTCTTTGGTGCGGACCATCGGGGATGAGGTGGCGACGGGAGACGCCATCGCACGTATCGACGTTCCGACGGACATCCACCGGCAGTTGGTCGCATGGGTACACCAGATCTACCAGGTGGCCAGTTCGAGGACTGTTGAGCACGATCCTTTGTTTGCCTCGCAGGAATTAAGCGATGTGGGCATAAGTGCCGCACACAAAGGCGACGTCAGCGTAGTCAGCCATGCTCTACGGGGGCTGACAGCTTTCTACGGCGCCGTGGCCGATCAGCCCGTTCCGTCGCAGTTGGAGGTACGCTGCCATGGCTCGCGGGCGATCGTCGAGCTTCAGACGCCGCATGTGGAGCAGCACATCCTGCGCGGACTGGAGCACCTTAGCGTCCAGGCCATCCGGCAGCAATACGGCAGCGTGCTGGATGCCTTTTTTCAAGCGACGGCAGGCGTCATGGAGTACATCGTCTCGAAGCACGCGGAGGGGAGGAGATCGGCGGAGCGGCGAAGTCGCGACGCCACCACGCTGGGCATGCTGCTGGAGACATTGCGCCGCGTATTCGATCAAATTCTCCAGGAGTACCGCGAACCGCACGACATTGTTGAGGGACTTGGCTACTGGATCGATGCGACGGGATCCGCCGTGCGAGCCAACGACGCGCTGGCGGTGTGCTTGATCGACTTTCTCCGAGACATCGCCGGGGCGGCGCGCGGTCGGGCCGCGTTGGACGAGAGCCTGCGGAGCGGATTCGAGCGATTGCGTCAGGGTGCGCAGGCGGGCACCCGTGAAGACATCGCTTCCGCCCTAAGCGCGCACCTCGCCGCTTGAGATTCGACGAGTCGCGCCTCCCGGAACGCCAAACGCATCGGACGGCGCGGGCGGGAACTGTGTTCCGCATCCGCCACGATACGATGCCCTAGACGCCGATCGCACAATTACTGCCCGGCGACGAAACACCCGGTCGTCGTTCCCCTACACTCCGACGAGAGTCGAGAATAATGGTGCGAATATCACCGGTCTCTCCGGGTCGATCGGGGTGCCGATCGAGCGGTTGAGGCTGCTGGACCGGAGATCGAGATGCAGTTCTCGCCGCCCGATTTACTGCCGCGAGTGGACCAACATTAGAGCCGCCGGCACGGGCCAGGTACCGCATCGGTTCCTGGCAAGGGTGACAGTCGTTGGGCCCACCCGCAGCCCGTCAACTCATTGGCCCTAGGAGTACAAGTCCTGGTATATGCGGACTCCGCCACTTAATAGTACCTATGTACCATACACTCGTGCTTCTGTCTAGCCCCCAAAGTTTTCCGGCGCGCTTCTCGGCCCAAAAAACGTTCAAAAATGCTCGACTCTCGTCGGCGTATAGGGGAACGGCGAGTATTACGAATCGAGAATTGTGTTCTAACGATGGTGCAGGCGTGTCGGCCGTAGCCCCGGCCCCTGTGCCGCTCCCCCAGCCGGGCAATCCACATGAAGACGGCACGCTTATGCGATGTATGCACTCCGACCTGCGCTCACAGGGGAAAACAGCATCGCCTTGTCATCCCGCGCCTCGCCAAGCTGCGGCCGGGCCCGGCACTGAAACCGAGGGCTACATCGCCGGGGTCGTGGAAAGCGCCCGCAACCATCTTCGCAGGCGGGCAGCGCGCCCATCCCTCCTACCTGCCTAGAATGAGGCTAGTTTCGAGGGGAGCGATCATCGGTGCGCAGGTTGCGAGTGGCCCTGGTCCAGATGAATCCGACCGTTGGCGCCCTGGTCGATAACGCGGATCGGATCATCCGTTCGATAGGCCTGGCGGAACAGGCCGGAGCGGATCTGGTGGCGTTTCCCGAGCTGGTGGTAACGGGCTACCCGCCCGAGGATCTGGTACTGAAGCCGGAGTTCATCGCCGACAATCTAGCGGAAGTGGAGCGGATCGCCCGCTCGGTTGGCGATATCACTGCCGTGGTGGGCTGTGTGGACAGCGACGGCTCCGATATCTATAACGCCGCCGCCATCATCCAGCAGGGCAACGTCATAGGTCGTCACCACAAGTTCTTTCTGCCCAACTACTCGGTGTTCGACGAGCAGCGCTACTTCAAGTCCGGGGACAAATGGGCGGTCTATGTGGTGCGGGGCGTGAAGATCGGCGTCACCATCTGCGAGGATATCTGGTATCCGGTTGGGCCGGGCACCTTGCAGGCTATGGCCGGCGCGGAGGTGATCGTCAACATCAACGCCTCGCCCTACCGCGCAGGGAAGCACGAGCAGCGCTATCGCATGGTCGCGACGCGAGCGCTCGACGAGCTGAGCTACGTCTGCTACCTGAATATGGTTGGCGGCCAGGACGAACTGCTCTTCGAAGGGGCGAGCCTGATCTGCAATTCGGACGGCACTCGCCTCGCCCAGGCCCCTTTCTTCCAGGAGGCGGTTCTGACCGCGGATCTGGACATCGAGGCCGTCTTCAGCGCCCGGCTGCACGACACGCGTCGTCGCCAGACGGCATTTCCCTTCGATACGTCAGCCGGTCCCCCGGGACGGTTAATCGAGACGCCGCTCGCGGCGGCACGTGAATGCACCGCGACCCTCCGGCCGGCCACGATTGCCGAGATTCCAGACAGGCTGGCTGAGATGTACGGGGCGCTGGTGCTGGGCACGCGGGATTACGTTCGCAAGAACGGCTTCAAGGGCGTGGTGCTGGGGCTATCGGGAGGGATTGACTCGAGCCTGACGGCGGCAATTGCGGTCGATGCGCTCGGCGCAGATTCGGTGGTCGGCGTCTCGATGCCGTCGCGTTATTCTTCGGCGGGCAGTCGCGACGATGCCAGCCGGCTGGCGGAGAACCTGGGTATCCGCTTGCTAAAGATTCCCATCGAAGAAGTCTTTGGCGCGTACCTGAACACTCTGGCCGAGTCCTTCGACGGTTCGAACGCCGATCTCGCCAAAGAGAACTTACAGGCCCGCACCCGGGGGAATATCTTGATGGCTCTCTCGAATGCCTTCGGCTGGCTCGTGCTGACAACAGGAAACAAGAGCGAGATGGCGGTCGGGTACAGCACCCTCTACGGGGACCTTGCGGGAGGGTTCTCGGTGCTCAAAGACATCTTCAAGACGGCGGTGTACGAGCTGGCGAATCACGTCAACGAGCGGGCCGGGAACGACATCATTCCGGCGGCGGTGCTGGAAAAGGAGCCGTCGGCCGAGCTGCGGCCGGATCAGCGCGACGTCGAGGCACTGCCGCCGTATCCAATCCTGGACGCCATTCTGCGGCTGTACGTCGAGGAGGATCGAAGCGCGTCCGATATCGTCGCCCACGGGTATCCGGCGGAGACGGTGGCGGGCGTGATCAATCTGGTAGAAGGAAGCGAGTACAAGAGGCGGCAGGCGCCCCCGGGCATCAAGATCAGCACTCGCGCCTTCGGCAAGGACCGCCGGCTGCCCATCACGGACCACTATCGCGACTTGCCGCGGCCGTCTGAATCGGCCTAGCCGTTACTCCGCGACGCTCTGCAAGAATGCGTCGTAGGGCGGGCGCAGCGCGGCCACACGATGCGGTCCGGTCCTACTCCGGGAGCCGGCACATCAGAGGGAGGGGGCACGCGTCTTGCCAGTAGGCGGCGCATTACCGCTATCCTTAACGAAAGGGGTGGAAGTCTTCAGTAGCGAGATTATCATCGAGTCGGGAGCGCCGGTCGGAGAAGAATCCGATCTGGGTCTGCTCCGGCACCTGGAAGCGCTGACCTACGACTTCCGCCGAGACGGGCAAGACGTTTCGGCGGTTCTGACGTATGCGGAACCCGATCCCGAGCACGAGGGGCGGTATCGAGCGGTTGTTGCTGCGGATACCGGCTACGAGGGCATCGCCTGCCTGGACGACACGGCGCGAGCCGCGTTGCTGGCTCTGGGCATCTACGAGCGCAGCGGCGAACCGGAGGCTCTTGCGCTTGCGCGGCGCTGGCTCACCTTCGCGTCGTACATGCAGTATCCCGATGGCGACTTCGCCAACTTCATCCGCAACGGCAGCGGGATCCGGAATGTCAGCGGACCAACGTCACGGAAGGGTGGGCACGCCTGGACGATGCGCGCTCTCTGGGCTCTGGCCCGCGCCTGCAGGCTGACCGGCGACAAGACGTATCTCCAGCAATTCCAATTGTGCTCGGTTGGCGGTACGCCCGACTTGCGCACGAACTCGGTACTGGCTCTGGCGGATCTGGAGCTGTACGAGGCCCGGCCTACGAAGTTGCTTCGAGAACGAATTCTGGAACGCCTCGAGCCGGTGGTCGAGTCCGCAAAGACGGCGGGTTACTTCCTATCCGAGGCGGGCAATCCGCGGCTACAGCTGTGGGGCTACCACCAGCTCCAGGCCGTCGCCGCAGCCGCGCGGATCCTTGGCGAGCGACGGTTCCTTGCCTCGTGCGAAGGTACCGTCGATACTCTGATCGAGGCGGACGTGGCGGATCGATTCTGGTACTCGTATCCCCAACGCGAGCGCACCGATGTCTGCGCCTACAACGTGTCCCCCATCGTGATGGGACTGGCCGAGCTCCACAGAGCGACGGGTGACGAGCGTTGCCTGAGTCTCGCCCTCCAGGGCATCGCCTGGTTTCAGGGCCGAAATGAAGCGGAGGCGGTGATGTTTGACGCGGCGACGGGCTTGTGCCGCGACGGCATAACGAACGGCATCGCATCCGAGAATTACGGCGCCGAGTCATCGATCGAGGCGGGACTGGCGGAGCTCGAACGACGAAGGCTGCTCGAGTTGCCGTGAACGGGCTCCGGGTGGATCATACCGCCGTCGCGGTGCGAGACATGGACGAGGCACTGGAGCGATATCGGCGGATTTACGGGGTGGGCCCGGCTGAGCGTCACACCGTTTCCGAGCAGGGCGTCGAAGTAGCGTTCCTGCCCGTGGGTGACACGGAGCTGGAGCTGGTAGCCCCTCTGAACGCCGAATCAGGCGTAGCACGTTTCCTGGACCGGCACGGCGAGGGACTGCACCACATCGGGATGCTGGTCGAAGACATCGAAGCCGAGCTGCTGGGGCTGGCCGCGGATGGCGTGCGTTTGATCGACCAGCATGCTCGCAGTGGACCGCACGGGCTCATCGCATTCATCCACCCGGAGCAGACCGGGCTCCTGGTCGAGCTCGTACAGCGCCGTCGGTAGGTCGGATAGCTAGGCGCCGGCTCCTCATCGTCTGGAGCATGCGGATCGCCCAATGGGTTCGCTCGCGGCACGTTTGCCTCGAGAGCAGAGCGGCCGGTAGCGAGAGCGGTCGACGCTGACCGTCCTCCGCAGAACTGCCCGCCCGCGGAAGACGCCGCCGACCTTCACCTTTCCTGACGGACGGGCTAGCCGTCATGCAGCCGGCGCATGGCAGGCCGCGGGCGATGATGAATAATACGGGGAGTGTTGTCGGGAGGGGAATGCATGGTGCAGGCGCCGGCGGAGGTAGCGGAAGCCGAGGCGGAAGGGAAGGTCAAGGCGACCTACGAGGACATCAAGTCCACGCTGCGAGTGCCGGTGGTAAACCTGGTGTTCCGGCTGCTGGCGGCGCATCCCGACTTTCTCGAAACCGGCTGGGTAGAGCTGAAACCCAATGCCCAGACGGTATTCTTCGAGCAGCAGGCCGATGCAATCCGGGCAGTGGCGGTAGACGCGGTGGCCGGGCTCGGTCAAGCGCCGGCAGCGCCCGACGACGAGGCGAGGAAGGTGCTTGCGGTTTTCCACTACATCAATCCGAAATTACTGCTCGCGGTGGGCGCGCTTCGCGCCGCGACCCGCGGCCAGCAACCCAAGCTCTCTGTCCTCTCCGCGGATCAGAAGCGACAAATCACGCCCGGCATACCATCGGGAGCGCCGGCGCGTATCGAGTTGGTCGACGCGACTAATGCGGTACCGCCGCTGTCCGTGGTCTTTGCCGATATTCAGACCTCGCTCGGCGTGGACGTCATCAACACCGATTACCGGGCGCTTGCCAACTGGCCGGCCTACTTCGAGCAGGCCTGGGCGGCTGTAAAGGCGATTTTGGATGAGCCGGAGTACCAGCGGGCGCTTTGGGAGATGCGCCAGTACGTGGAAGAGGCCGTTGTGGCCCTTCCCTATCGGATGGACCTCAATCCCCACGTACTTCGTCAGGCGGGTCTTGGCGAGTCTGATCTCGAGGCGGTCCAAGATATCCTCACGTCGTTCTACCGGCTTCTGCCGGGACTCATCGCCAACGTGGCGTTCCTGGCCGCCGGCGCGGTGGGGTCCGATGGCGGCCGCTCCCCGTTTCCGGCGACCGTTCTGTAGAATATATTGATTCCCAAAACGCCCTAGTCTGGCCCAGAATTCCAGTGATCGCCGGCAAGCAGCCCCGAATCTATCGCTCCGAGGCCTTGGTCCTCAAGGCCTCTGATTTCGGTGAAGCCGATCGCCTTCTCACGCTGTTCACGCCGGACAAAGGGAAGCTGCGAGCGATTGCCAAGGGCGTCAGAAAGCTCGCCAGCCGTAAGAGCGGGCATCTCGATCTGTTCATGCGCAGCACGGTACTTATCGCCTCCGGTCGGTCGCTGGACATCGTGACACAAGCAGAGCTGTTGGAGACCTTCTTACCCATTCGAAGCGACCTGCGCCGTCTTGCCCACAGTCACTACGTCGCCGAGTTGGTGGACAAGCTGGCCGGCGAGCACAATCCCAATCAGGCACTCTACGCGAAGACCCTGGTAACTCTGCGGCGACTGGCTGTGTCCGATGAGCTCGACCTGGTGACCCGGGCCTTCGAGCTTCACTCGCTCCATGCTTCCGGCTACCGGCCCCAATTACATCGCTGCTTGCACTGCAATAATGTCATCGTGCCGCAGGTCAATCGGTTCAGCGCGTCGCTGGGCGGAGTACTGTGCGACAGCTGCTCTTCCGTCGATACCAGCGCGCCGGAAATCACGGTCGATGCACTCAAGATCATGCGTCACTTGCAGACCAACGAAGCCAGAATCCTCGAGATGCGCGGCATCGACGAAAGCGTGAAGGAAGAAGTGGAACGTCACTTGCAGAAGTACATCACGTTTCGATTGGAATCGCGAGTGAACTCGAGAGCGTTCCTTGCGCGGATGAATTCCAAGACGGCGGGCGCGTAAATGAGCACTCTTGCTGGAATTGCCGTACACTCTGTTGTAAATCTCATTCGCGGAGGAGCGGGGTGACCCGAGGATTTCGAGCAGCGACGGTAGCGACGCTGACGGCCGCCATGCTCTTACTGTCTTCTCTGCACGCCGCCGCGGACCAGTCGTCGCCGGTGCCTCCAGCGCCGACCGGACTGACAATGTCGCTGGTACAAGCGGGAACTCCGGTGGCTCCCGGCGGGTGGATAAATCACAGCCGGCTGGCCCTCACCTTCAATGTTTCGGCGAGTTCTCAGTACGTCACCCCGCAAGTCGAGCTTCAGCCCACCGCCCGTCCCTTCACCGGGTTGCCAAACTCTAAAGGAGCACCGACCAACGCGGGAGGACCGACGGCGGTGGTCGTCCATGGGCTAAAGAACGGCGTGACCTATCACTGGCAGGCCAGAGTCGTCACCGACGCCGGAGCGGCGAGCCCGTGGGTGGCATTCGGAACGACGGGCCGCGATTTCGGCGTTGACCGAACGGCGCCATCGCGTCCGACCATTCAGTCGCGCACGGATCCAATCTCCAGCCGCTGGTACAGCAACCACGCGATCACGGTCACCTGGTCTTCGCACGACAGTTTGTCGGGTATCCGTGGCTACTACTACCGCCTCCTGCGGCATGCCCGCGTGATCAAGCACGGCCCGCTGATCAGCGCGCCGGGCATCAAGATCACCAACCTGGCGGACGGCGTCTGGTTCGTCGCGGTCCGAGCCGTAGATCGGGCGGGGAACTGGAGTCCCACCGCTACGTTCCGCATGCAGCTCGATCGGCAGAAACCTCAACTCACCTGGTTGAGCCCGACGAAGTTCGCCTTCAATCCGTACAAGGGCCCGACGACCCTGCAGTTCAAGACCTCCGAGAATGCCCGCGTCAAGCTAGACCTCTATCGGGTGGGCGCAAAGAAACCGGTGCGTCAGTACTATTTCGCGCACCGCCCTGCGGGACAGATCACAACGATCCACTTCGCCGGCAAACAGCGCAACGGCAAATACATGCCGAAGGGGTACTATTTCTTCTCGGTGAAGGCGGTGGACCGAGCCAACAACATAAGCAAGTTTGATGTCGGGGGAATCCGGCTCGATCCCCAAAAGCCGATCGTGGCGGTCGACGGCGTTCAACTGTACTCGGACGGCGGCAAGCGCATCATCGTCTCGCTCAGCCAGCAGAAGCTCTACGCGTATAACGGCGATCATCTGTATCTCTGGACGCTCGTGACGACGGGGAACCCCGCGTTGCCGACTCCGGCGGGGAACTACACGATTCTGGCCAAGTACCATCCGTACGAGTTCATATCTCCCTGGCCGGTCGGATCTCCCTTCTATTACGCTCCTTCTCCGGTGCAATACGCGATGCTCTTCCGCCAGGGAGGCTACTTCCTGCACGATGCCCCCTGGCGATCGGCCTTCGGTCCGGGCACGAATGGACCGGGCGAACCCGGCACCAACTATGGCGGTTCGCACGGCTGCATCAACATGCCACTGGGGCCCACCATCCAGATTTGGGATTGGGCTCCGATCGGCACGCCGGTTCAGGTGGTCCCGTAGCAAAGAATTAATCGGTACCACGGCTGCCGCCAACACCTGGCCTGGGTTATGCAACCGTGTTTGCGCTACGTGAGCGGTATGCGTATACTACTCGTCTGTGGGTAGATGAGGTAGGTTAACGAAAACACATGGATATTGAGGATACGAGACCCGTAACCGAGTTGAGCGAAGAGGATCGGCGAGCGCGTCGCCGGCAGCTCTCACAGCAGGCAATTGCCACGGCCATGCAGAGCCTCTGGGAAGAAGCGGCCGATCTGAACCGAGAGATTGTTGAGCTGATGCCCAGCGACTCGGAGGCCTTCAACCGGCTCGGCAAAGCCCTGACCGAGATCGGCCAGATCGCCGAGGCGCGCGAGGCGTACGAAGGCGCGCTGAAGGCGGACCCAGCGAACATGATCGCCCGCCGCAACCTGGAGCGCTTGAGCCGCATCTCGGACCGCGAGGTGGCCGAGCTGGCTCGGAAGGAGCGGATCAAGCTCGATCCGCGGTTCTTCACCGAGGAAATCGGCAAAACCGCCGTTACTTCCTTGCAGGAGCCGGCGGACGCGAGTGTGCTCGCCACGTTATCCGCGGGCGAGCAAGTGAAAATGGAACGGAAGGACGGGCAGCTGTTGGTTGCCACCATGGGCGGCGTGGAGCTCGGCGTGGTTGATGACCGTATAGCGACACGTTTGCTGCGACTGATGCAGACAGGTAACGAGTATGGCGCGGGGGTCGTGGGGGTGGACGATCACACGGTGCGCGTCATCTTGCGGGAGACTCACCAGGCTCCCCAGAACGCGGGAAGAATATCGTTTCCCCCGCAGGTTCAGTCGCTGCCCCGACCGTATCTGAAGGAAGGGCTATTGCGCCGCTCGTCGACGTTAAGAGACGAGGACGATGACCTCGAGATCGACGTGAACGATCTGGATCAGGACGACGACGAGGAAGAGGAGAACCCGGCTGCCTTCGGCTTCCACGAATCGAGTCTCGAAGAGTCGTAACCGCCGCGGTACTCGAGCGGTAAAACGGACCTAGGCAAACATCTGGCGAAGGCGTCTGTCTTCCCGCGCCGATACCATGGAGACGTGCAGGTCGACTATGCTTCCATCGATTCTGCCTTCGGCTCGATCTGGTTCGCCGCAGGAACGCGGGGCCTGGTTGCCCTCGATGTGGATGTGGAAGGAGGTGCCTTTGTTGGGCGCCTCCTGGCCATCGGCTACCTGCCCAATCACGCCCCCAGAGAGTTGTCGAGCTTTGCCTTACAACTGGATGAGTACTTCCGCGGGGAGCGCCGGCGGTTCGACGTCGACATCGATTTGTCCCGGCAAACCCCCTTCCAGACGGCGGTGCTCAAGGCAATTACGAGTGTGCCCTACGGCGAGGTTCGCTCATATGGGGAGATCGCGGAGCTGATTGGCCGTCCGGGAGCGGCGCGTGCCGTAGCCGGAGCCCTCGCGTCGTGCCCCCTCTCTATCGTTATCCCGTGCCACCGGGTGACGCGGTCAGGTGTCGGGGGTGATGAGCGGGCGCTATTCGGCGACCCCGGGTCGGCACGGCGCCTCTCCCTGGTGCGTTTCGAACGGAAGATGCTGCGGGCTCGCGGGAACCGCGGGACAGCGGATTTATGACGGCGTGCGCCTCCGGCGAACAGTGAGCCTCGTGCTGGTTGACCGCCCCGACAATCGGGTGTATCCTAGCCCCAAAGAACTCCGCTTCGCGGCTGTTCCCCCGCTGGCCGATCTTGCGGCTCAGGGCGAACTCGTAAGGAGAATCGACGCATGCAAGGACGGATCTTCGCTGTGGTGGCGGCCCTGGTCCTGGCTCTCGCACTTGGCCGGGTCTTCGCCTCCGCACCCTCCTATCGGATTGTCCACACTCGTTCCGGCTTTGGCTCTCTCTTCGTGCTCGCCACCGATCCTCACGGCAACCTCTACGTGGCCGACCAGAAGCACTTCCAGATCCTCAAGCTCTCCTCCTCCGGTCGCCTTTTGCTCAAGGAACCGATGCCCAAGAAGTGCGGGATCAGCGGCCTTGCCGCCTCGTCCTCAGGGGACGTCTACGCAGCGGCCAATTGCAGGTCCGAGATCTACCATTTCTCCCCGTCGGGACACCTGCTCGGGCGCTTCGGCAATCAGCCCCCCGGCACCAATGGCGTGGCCGTCGATCGTCGGGGCCGAGTATACGTAACCTACGGTGCCCCGCCTGCGCCGCATGGCCCTCCCCCCGGTGTCATCGCCAAGAAGTTCCCCAGCAGATTCGTGGAGTACAGCCCGACCGGTACAGCCCTGCGTACCGTGAAGCTGTCGGGGACGAGGGAGCCGTGGGGGATTGCCGTCGACAAGCGTGGGAACGTCTACGTGACGGCCATCGGCAGGCTGGTGAAGGTCGCGCCCAACGGGAAGATAGTCGCGCAGTGGTCCCAGGCCGCACCCTCCCGAGGCCTCCCGCCGCAGCCGGCGGTGGACCCTCAGGGAAATGTCTACGCGGTCGGGCGATCCCAGGCCATCCTCAAGATCGGCGCGTCCGGTCGCCTCGACGGGACCGTAGTGCGACATGGCAGGGGACAGGATGCGGTCCGGCAACCGGCCGGAATGGCCGTTGATAGCCACGGCCATCTCTTCGCCGCTGACGAGGGCCCCAATCGCATCAAGGAGTTCTCGCTGAGCGGCAAGCTCCTGGCTGTATGGACGCCCTAGCGCGGCCGCATCTGACCGCGCTCCGACTCGGTGATCGATCCGCGCGGGTCGAGCGGCCATTGCGGGCACCCCTCACCCCGTCAAATCGATCAATCTCACCCGTGTGAGCAATTACGGGAACAGGTACAGGTTGCGGAGTGTCCGGTCCTGGTATAAAATCCGACTTGGCGCGACAGTCTAGGTCGAAGGCGACCTTCAAGCTCATCTGCTGACCTACCTGACGGCCGAATTCTGGAAAGGAGGTTGGCAGAGTGAGCTTAGCGGACAAGACGCTGACGTGCCGCGATTGTGGCTCGGAGTTCCTGTTCACGTTGGGTGAGCAGGAGTTCTACCAGAGCAAGGGATTGCAGCACGAACCGGGCAGATGCCCGGCGTGCCGCGCGATCTACAAGCGCGAGCGCGGCATGGGAGCCGATGGACAGGAACGACAGTACCACGACACAGTCTGCGCGGACTGTGGTCGCCCGGCACGAGTGCCCTTCATCCCTCGCAACGATCGACCGGTCTATTGCAGCCCCTGCTACGACAAAGTCCGCGCCGCGGCCCTCTGAGGCCACCAGCGCGAAGCGGGTCGGGATTTTCCCGGCCCGCTTTTGCTTTTCCATCCCCGGCGGGGCCGCAAAGCAGGGTCCGGACACCCTGGGGGATTCGTACGGCCGCAGCATCCCGAGTGTCCAGCCGCTCTTCGAACACGGTTGGCGGCGGCCAACCAGGCTTCGGCGGCCGTCCTACCCGCGACTGCTGGGCAGAACGAATGAAAAGACCGTTGTCCGGGTCCAATGCGCCTACGCCGGGCGGCCGTCAGGGCAAGTTATGTCTGATATGCTGGGAGGAGAGAAGCGCGCTGCGGTGGTTGGAGTGTGCCGGGAATCTGGGGATTACCGTTAGACTCCAATCACGGCGCGCCGCTTAGAGAATTACCTGGGAGAAACGCGTGCCCGTATCCAAAGAGAAGAAGACCGAGATCATCGAGGAGTTCCAGACGCACGAAGGCGACGTGGGCTCGAGCGAGGTACAGATTGCCCTGCTCACCAACCGCATCGCCGAGTTGACACAGCACCTTCGCGAGCACAAGCACGACTATCACACCCGTCGCGGACTGCTCAAGATGGTGGGTCGTCGCCGACGTCTTCAGAACTACCTCAATCGAAAGTCGCCCGAACGCTACCAGTCGGTGATCAGCCGTCTGGGGCTCCGCAAGTAACAAGCAGATCTCGGCGCGCACGACGCGCGTCACCAACCGGAGTCACCGTCTACGAGCCTTTGGGCATGTTTCGCCGGCGGTTATCCGCATTTCCGGAGGAAGCATGACCCAAACCGTAAGCGAAGAGCTCGCCGGTCGAACCCTGACTATCGAAACCGGCAAACTTGCCTGGCAAGCAGGCGGGGCCGTAACTGTGCGGTACGGCGACACCGTGATTCTCGCCACCGCGACCGCATCCAAGAATCCACGTCCGAATGTCGATTTCTTTCCCCTGACGGTCGACTACGAAGAGCGCATGTATGCAGCCGGGAAGATACCGGGCGGCTACATCAAGCGAGAGGGGCGTCCTAGCACCGAGGGCATCCTGGTGGCGCGCCTCACCGACCGGCCGCTTCGGCCGCTCTTTCCGAAGGGCTTTCGAAACGACGTGCAGGTCGTCATCACACCGCTATCGGTCGATCAAGAGAACGATCCCGATACGCTGGCGGTGATCGGCGCTTCTGCCGCGCTTTCCATTTCTGACATTCCCTTCGCCGGCCCTGTCGCTGCGGTGCGAATGGGATATATCGACGGGCAACTGGTGGTGAATCCAACCATCTCGCAGCTGCCGGACAGTGACCTTGACCTGATCATGGCTGCCACGGCTGATGCGGTGGTGATGGTCGAAGCGGGGGCTAAGCAGGTACCCGAGGATGTGGTGGTGGAAGCCCTACGTATGGGACACGATGCGATTAAGCCGATCATTGAGATGCAGAAGCGGCTCGCGGCGGAGTGTGGCAAGGAGAAGCGAGAGTTTCCCCTCAAGGCGTTGCCCGAGGAGCTAACCGCCGGGATGAAGGACTTCGTGGGCGACCGTCTGCGCCAGCAGCTCGTCCAGCCCACCAAGCAGGAGCGCAGCGAGGCGGTCGACCCGCTGGAGGCCGAGGTAGAAGAGCACTTCGCGGAGAAGGGCTTCGAGCCGGGTGACATCGAATCGGCCTGGGAAAGTCTCATGAAGAAGACGGTGCGCGAATTGATACTGCAGCAAGGCATCCGGCCCGACGGCCGGTCACTCAGCGAGATTCGGCAGCTCAGCGTAGACGTGGGCGTAATACCGCGTGTGCACGGCAGCGGTCTCTTCAGCAGGGGCCAGACTCAGGCACTTACCATCGCCACGCTCGCCTCCCCGGATGCGGAGCAGCGCATCGACGGGCTGGGCGTCAACGAGACGAAGCGCTACATGCACCACTACAATTTCCCTCCCTACAGCACGGGGGAAACCAAGCCGCTGCGAGGTCCCGGAAGGCGAGAGATCGGGCACGGCATGCTTGCCGAGCGCGCCCTCGGGGCTGTGCTTCCCAACCAGAAAGACTTCCCTTACACGATCCGGCTGGTCTCGGAGATACTCTCCTCCAACGGATCGACCTCAATGGCGGCTACCACAGGCAGCACCCTCGCTTTGATGGACGCCGGGGTGCCGATTACGGCTCCGGTCTCCGGGATCGCCATGGGGCTGATAACCGGCGAGAACAACGAGTACGCCATCCTCACCGACATCCAGGGCGTGGAGGACGCGCTGGGCGACATGGACTTCAAGGTGACCGGCACGCGAGAGGGCGTCACCGCAATCCAGATGGACATCAAGGTCTCCGGCCTCACGCAGGAGATCATGCGCCAGGCTCTATCGCAGGCGCGAGATGCAAGGCTCATCATCCTGGACAAGATGCACGAAGTGATCGCGCAACCACGGCCGAACCTGTCTGAATTCGCTCCGCGCATCACCCGCATCAACATTAGCTCCGACAAGATCGGTACGGTTATCGGGCCGCAGGGCAAGATGATCCGCAAGATCACGGAGGAAACCAAGACGGATATCGATATCGAAGAGGACGGCACGATCTACGTGGCCAGCACCACGGCTGAGGGCGCTCAACGCGCCATCGATATGATTCGCGGCCTGACCGCGGAAGTCGAGGTGGGGCAAAGCTACAAGGGCACCGTCAAGCGAATCATGGACTTCGGGGCGTTCGTGGAGGTCCTGCCCAACAAGGAAGGGCTGGTCCACATCTCCCAGTTGGCGACACATCGAGTGAATCGGGTCGAGGATGTGGTCAACGTGGGCGATCAGCTCGAGGTGAAAGTTACGGGCATCGACTCAATGGGCCGCATCAATCTCTCGCATCGCGCCCTCCTGGAGCCGAACGGCGGCGAAGGCGAGGAAGGCGGGCGAGGATCGGGGGGCGGTGGGCGAGGACCGAGCGGCGGCGAGCGACGGCCCTTCGAAGGCGCGCGCGGACCGAGGCGCGAAGGCGGGTTCCGGCCGGACAATCGCCCGCGAGGAGATCGCCCGCCGCGTGACGACGGCGGCTCGCGCCACTGAGCCGTGAGTATCGATCCGGCGCAAGCACTCGCCGGCCTCGACAAGGAAATCCGCATTTGCAAGCGCTGTGACCTCTTCCGGGATGCTCGGTGTGCCGTCCCAGGGGAAGGACCGGTGTCGGCGGAGATCATGTTTGTGGGCGAGGGACCGGGCGTGAATGAAGACAAGCAGGGCCGACCCTTTGTGGGCGCCGCCGGTAAGTTTCTCGAAGAGCTCCTGGCAGCGGCCGGGCTGACCCGAGCCGAGGTGTACATCACCAATGTGGTGAAACATCGTCCTCCGAACAATCGGGACCCGCTGCCGGAGGAGCTTGCCGCATGCGGTGTGTGGCTCAATCAGCAGCTGGACATCATCAATCCGCGTATGGTGGTCACTCTCGGGCGCCACTCGCTCGGCACCTTCTTGCCGGGAGCCATGATCTCGCGATCGCACGGCGTGCTTCGCGAGAAGGACGGCCGCTTCGTCTATCCTATGTACCACCCGGCCGCTGCCTTACACCGTCAAGCGCTGCGCGACACGTTGATTGATGACATGCGCAAGCTGGGCCAGTTCCTGCAATCACCGCGCTGGATGAGGAGCGCTGACCGGACGCCGGAAGATGAGACTCCTGATCAGCTCACTCTCTTCGAGATATAGAGGGAAATATGGCCAAACCCAAACTGCGAATTATTCCGCTCGGCGGCGTCGGCGAAATCGGCAAGAACATGACGGTGCTGGAGTACGCCAACGACATCATCGTGATCGATTGCGGCGTGATGTTTCCCGAAGAGAACATGCCGGGCATCGATCTGGTCATTCCGAATATCGAATACCTGCTGGAAAAGAAACGCAAGGTACGGGCGATCTACATCACCCATGGGCACGAGGACCACATCGGGGCGCTGCCCTACGTGTTGCCTCAGTTCGACGTACCGGTCTACGCCACTCAGCTCACCATGGGGCTGATCAAGGTCAAGCTTCGACAGCACAAACTGCTGGAGTCCTCGGACCTGAGGGTGGTCAAATACGGCGACCGTCGGAAGGCCGGCGTCTTCGATGTCGGCTTCTTTAGCGTCGCGCACAGCGTTCCGGATGCGGCCGGTCTATCCATTCAGACGCCCGTCGGCACGGTCGTCCACACGGGAGATTTCAAGATCGATCTCACGCCGGTGGACACGAAGCCAACGGACGTTGCCGCGTTGGCCCGACTCGGCACGAACGGGGTCCACATTCTTCTGGCCGACAGCACCGGAGTGGAGCGGCCGGGGTTCACTCCCTCTGAGTCGACCGTCGGCAAGGCCTTCGACGAGATCATGCGCAACGCTCCGGGACGCGTACTCGTGGCCACCTTTGCCAGTCTCATTGCGCGCATCCAACAGGTGATCACGTACTCCCATAAGTACGACCGTAAGGTAGCGGTAACTGGGCGGAGCATGCAGCAGAATGTCGCCATGGCTCTGGAGATGGGCTATCTCTCGAACCCGGGCGATACGGTGCAACCATACGAGAAGATCTCGGGCTTGCCGCCGGACAAGATCACCATCGTAACTACCGGCGCTCAGGGCGAGCCGACGTCGGCGCTGAGCCGGATGGCCAACCGAGACCATCGACAGATTCAGATCAAGAAAGGGGATACGGTCGTGCTGTCGTCGCACCCGATCCCGGGCAACGAGGAGCTAGTTTCGCGCAACAT
>JBOGSL010000236.1:0-3201 GCA_050695395.1 Chloroflexota bacterium
GCGCGCAACTCGTCCGGACTAATCGTCTTCACGGTGGCCTGCGTGCCGACCGGCATAAACACAGGCGTTCGAATCGGCCCGTGAGACGTCATGAGCTCGCCGAGACGGGCGGCGCCATCGACCTGCGTGACCCGAAAGGCGAAGGTCACCGCATTAGTGGGCGACGGAGAAGTCGAACAACCGGCCGCCTGTCAGAACATACATGGTGTTGCCGTTTGGCCCAACCGAGAAGCTCGAGACGTGGCCCAGTTGCATGGAGGTCGTGCCCGACAGGTAGGTGCGCACATAACGCCCGGAGGGCGTGAGCTGTACTATGCGGCTGTGTGCCGGATCGGCGATCCATACGTAATGGAGGCCGGGAGAGGTGAAGAGACTCGCCGAGCTTCCGAGCGGCGTTCGCAAGTTGAGCGTGAAAGGCTCGGTGTTGGCGAGCAAGTAACCGTACTTCAAGACCTTGCCGCTGGACAACAGAACATAGGTGCTGCTCGTGTCGAACGCGAGCGAACTGGCGTGCGAGAGATCTGGGATGTCCGAAGTGAAATATGCCTGGGCGGTGGGGTTGTATCCGGCCACGGCATCGGCGTACCGCCACAGTTGGCTGTTCTTGGTGTCAACTAGATACACATCGGGATCGAAGACCGCCATCGCGGCAATGCTTTGATTGGGTTCGGCACTGGCAAGGGAGGTGGCGGTCTCGGTTCCAGCTGCGTCGCGAATCAAGGTATTCGTGCTGTCGAGTATCAGGGCCTCTGTGCCGTCTGCGGCGATCTGAACGGGGTTGTGAACAACGAAACCGTCTACCACGTCACCGGCCGAGACCACCGCAGTCGGCCCGTGTGATGCGTTGGAGCTCACGGAATACACGCTCTTTCGCCCTTGGTCCAAGACGAAGATCAAGCCGGGGCCGGTGACGATCCGGCTTGGCTGCGACCCCTTGTACTGCTTGAAATTGGCCAATACCGTCGGACTGGTGACCCGCGAAACATGGTGCAGACGGTCGCCGACGGTTAGGAGCGCGGCCTGCAGACGCTGAAGCTGGCCCGGCTTCGCGCCGTGGCGCGTGGCAAGCTTCAAATTGTGGTGAGCACGGGCCAGATAGTAATCCTGCTGAACTGGGTGCTTGGCCGCCTTAGCAAGCCGGATGTCCTGGCTAACCTTCGCCGGGTAGGGATCGACCGCCGTCTTTTGCTGGTTGTGCACATAGAAGAATCCGGCGACAACGATCAAGATGCCGAGAACGGCAATACCCGACCAAACAATTGCCGGAGGAGCGCCCCGGCCGGATGGGCGGCCGAAGTCGACCCCCTTCAGACTCGGTCGAAGAACGGCCGCGTCGCCCGCAAAGTCTCGCGCCGTACGGTTGATTCCGCCGAACCGGCGGGGCCGCTTATTGACGGCATCGATTTCCTTGCTGCTCGCGTAGATCCGCTCGGGTTCAGTGGCTGAAGCATCGGGAAAGGCTTGAACGGGTGGAATCGCCTCCTCCTGATGCTGCTCGTCTATCTGCAGACGTGAGTTCAGGAGGTCAAGCTCAGAAATCGGTTCTGCCTCGGGCTCGGCAGCAATCTCAGCACGCGGGACGGCCTCGGCACTGCTCGCCGTGCCATCCAAATCGAGGTCTTCGGTTTCAGGTACCGGTTCCAGAGCAACACCGGCGGCGCCCGAGTACGGTACCGCCGGTACTTCCTCCGTGAACTGTTCATGCAGTGACGATCCCTCCTCGGGCGTCCGTCGAGCCTCTACTCCAGCTCGGCCTTCGGCCCGAGCCCGGCGCGCGGACGGCGACTTCCTCGGGCGACGTCCGTTTGCCGCCGGAACCGCGGTCAGTTCGGTCCACAGCATACGTCCGACACTAGTCAACGCCTGAACAGCTCCGCTAACCTGATCGCTAACGCCCGGTCCGATTGCAACCGCACCGGTTTGCCGTTCGAGTTCGCTCGCGCGCACGGCCTCGATAACCACAGCCATGGCGTCTGCGGACTTGTCTTCCGCTTGCTCCAGCAAAGCGGTGCTGATTTCCTCCGCACCACCCGCACCGAACGCATCACGGAGTTCGGCCGATGTCACCCCGCTGCTAAACCAACTCGAGGTGAGGGCGACCACGTCCCCGGGCTCGATCTGATCGGCATAAACCGAAATTTTAGCCGGTGGCTTGGGCCGCGACCGGCGAGACGACGGCGCTTCGGCTTCTATCGAGTGCAAGCGCTCGTCATGCAAGACGTACACCTGGGCCGGGCTTATTTGACCGAGGAAGATGGAACTGCCCTCAACAGCGATAGCGCTAGCTCCGACTGACACGTGTCCCTCGAATTCGGCCTGCACTGCGTCCCGCGCCGCGCGGAGTGCCTGCTTCAATCGAGCCGCCGGCGCTTCATCGGCATGACTCGAGAATTCCCACGCGACAGTGTCAGCGGTCAAGCGGCGCGCCCGCTGCCCGGTCTGACTGGACGAGGCTTCGGTGATCACATAGAGGGCGGCGTGGTTATCCGGAGAGGTGTTCGACGGTACGTCGGGCTCCACCCGGAACGAATCGGCCGCATCCTGACGGCGCCCTTCGACCAGGTTGAAGTAGGAGGTGAGGAGTACGAGCTCGTCGTCCATAGGGCCTGTTTCCGCACAGTATAGTCGCACGGCTCGCCGAATAGCCAAAGAGCGTGGACGGACAAACGAGTCTTCGATGCGCGGTGTTCCCGCGTCCAGGGGGGCACGGTCCCACCTGACCAACCCGCGGGAAGTTGACCAAAAGTCCCAAAAAACGGTAAACTATATAGCTGCATTACGCAATTGTGTGCACATTTTTGACAACTAGGATAAGGGCTGAATGGACAACGCAGGCCGGATAGAGACTATCAATATCGAAAGCGAGATGCGCGAATCGTATCTCAATTACGCCATGAGCGTAATCGTTTCGCGCGCCCTGCCTGATGTTCGCGACGGGTTGAAGCCAGTGCACCGGCGAATCCTGTACGCGATGCACGATCTGGGTCTTACCGCCCGCGCCAAATATCGTAAGAGCGCCGCTGTAGTTGGCGAGGTCCTCGCGAAGTACCACCCGCACGGCGACGCCGCGGTATACGATGCTCTGGTTCGGCTGGCCCAAGATTTCTCCATGCGGTATCCGGTTGTCGACGGCCAGGGCAACTTCGGTTCGATCGACGGGGATGCGGCCGCGGCTCCCCGGTACACCGAGGCGCGCATGGC
>JBOGSL010000237.1:0-1540 GCA_050695395.1 Chloroflexota bacterium
ACATCTGCCCGCGTACTCCGAAGAGGGTCGGGCCGACTTGCATCAAGGCGAAATAGCCGCGTTCCAGAAGATTGTGAGAATCGGCCACGATGCGGATGCTCGACGCCGGCACACCCTGTTGCCGGCTACGCGACACGGCAGAGAGCAGGTTCTCGCCCAGCTGCGAATCGGCGTCCAGGAAAAGCAAGATATCGCCCGTAGCCTCTTGCGAACCGCGGTTTTTGGCCCTAGCTGTGCCCGGCTCCGGTTCGTACGCCAACTTCAACTCGTGGCGAGCCACCTCCTGGACTGCCCTCACTTGCTCCGCGGTTCCGTCACTCGAGCCGTTGTCGACAACGATGCATTCCAATCGATCCGGCGGGTACGTCTGGCGCGCGATAGAGGCAAGGGCGGCACCGATGTAGTCCTGCTCGTTCCTGGCGGGAATAATGATGCTTATGGATGGCCGCTCAGCCACGCAAGCCCTCGTAGGTGACGGTCTCCCAGCCGGCCTGGATCAATCCGGCCACCCTGGCTATGATGCGATCCTGGCCGGATGCGTCTCCCTGCGGGTGGAGATAGATTTTGACTGCGCGGCTTCGTGGAACGACGAGTGTCACCAGGCCGTTCAGGAGACGAACGCCGAATTCGCTCGAGCCCATGTAGCCGATGGAGGGCAGCGAGTGACGGCGGCCGTCGCTCCACTGCATCATGCCGATACTGAAGCGCAGCGACGCGCGCCTGACCTCCACCTCGAGGTCGCCTGTCATCAACCATCCCGGCGGGCAGAAGGTGTCGGGTCGTGGCAGGCCCGCCCTCTCGAATAGTCTCAGCCCCTCATCGATGGCCTGGGCAGCATCGCCCGCATGAAGCGACAGGAACTCAGCGGCATCTCCAGCGAAGACACGGCCCCGCACCTGCTGTACGATCGAGCCACGAAGCGGCCCGCTCCGCATATGTCGATAGCCATGGAGAACGAGCTGGCTACCGGCCTCGGCCTCCGACTGAAGTAGCTCGACGAGCGATGGATGCTGATCGATAGGATACTGCCCGTGCCAGTTGGGAACAACCTTGAGCACCAGGCGAGACGCTCCGACATCGCGCAGGAGCGATATCTGTCGGCGGATGGCGGGCTCGAAGGGGGGCGCCACATCGTGCAGAGACACGACAAGGCGCCGGCCGACTCCTTCCGTCATGATGACAGTGCGACGGCGACGAGGCGGGCGGCGCGATCGGCGAACCGAGGAGCGTCGAGTGCGAACGACGCTCCGTCCGCCCACGTCCGCGGGTGAAGCCAGGCCGAGGGTTTATCCCAGCGAGACGATATCTGGCGAACCGGTGTATCGAGTATCACCCGTAAGGCGGCGACGTCGTTGCCGGGACGAGACAGTAAACCCGTCTCCATGTCCACGCCGAAGAAGCCGCGTTCCGCCCAGAGGCGGCGGTCCGCGCCGGTGATGACGTGTGATGCGGTGAGCATAGAGCCTCTGCAGACGGGCCAGCGTTCCCGCTCCCCCGCATCTCGCAGCGCCTCCGCTAACTCCTCAGAGCAACGAACGAC
>JBOGSL010000238.1:0-19209 GCA_050695395.1 Chloroflexota bacterium
GCAGTTCACGACCCGAAAGGCAGAATATCTCATAGCCGTTGCTCGCGCGGTAATTGACGGCAGCGTCTCCCTGCCGGCTCTCCAGGCGGGCACTGACGACGAGGTGGTCGCTCGCCTGACCGCTATCCGGGGAGTGGGAATCTGGACGGCAGAGTGGATCCTGTCGCGACTGCTCGGCCGACCGCGAGTGGTTGCAGGAGATCTGGGCGTTCGCAAGGCCGTGGGGAAGACTTATTTGGGAGGACGGCTGCCCGACGAGGAAGAGGTACGCGCCGTCACAGCCCACTGGGGAGACGGTGCGGAGAAGGCCCAGGCGCTCGTCCTTGCTAGTTTGGCCCCGTGAGGGAACAGGCCTCGGGCGAATACAGCAGGCATCGGTTTCCGCCGCCCCTCTTGACGTGATACATCGCGACATCGGCGCGCTTCAGCACCTCGGTCTCGAGATCTTCGATCCTGAACAGAGCGACGCCGACGCTTGCCGTGATCCCTCCGGCCCCGGCGCTCTCCTCGACCGCGCGACGCAGGCGTTCGGCTATCATCATTGCTTCAACCCCGTCGGTCTCGGGCAGCAGCACACTGAACTCTTCGCCTCCGAATCGGGCCACCAGATCCTCGGCCCTCACCATAAGCTTGCTTCGCTGGCCGATCCGACGTAACACCGCGTCGCCGGCGTCGTGACCCAGCGTGTCATTGACCCGCTTGAAATTGTCGATATCGAACAGGATCACGGCCAGCGGCCGGCCGGTGCGCGCCGCTCGCGATTGTTCCTCACGCAACCGCTCTGACAGGTAGCGACGATTGTGCAGCTTGGTGAGATCATCCGTGATCGCATCGGCCCTCAGCGCGGCGTACAGGTCGGCTCGATCGAATGCTATGGCGGTCTGGGCGGCCACGATCTCCAGTAATCGAAGCTCGTTCTCATCAAACTGGCCGACTCCAAGCTTCGAGAGGGTGATCACGCCCTGCACGGCACCGCGGTGGCACAGAGGCACCCCGATTACCGATTCGGTCGTTGGTTCCTCACCTTCAATCTGTACGACGCGCTCGTCCAGATCCGAGTTCGGCACGAGGACAGCCTCACCGTGCATAGCGATCCAACCGGTAATGCCGGTACCGAGGGGGATGCGCTCATCCTTTGGATAGAAGCCTTGCGTATCCAGTGGTACCAACTCCTGCCCCATTGCATCCAGGGTGAATATCCGGCAGGTATGGTACTCGATGAGATGACCCATTTCGCCACTCACAAGCGAAGCAATGCGGCGTTTGTTGTGAAGAGGGGTAAGGCCATGCACCAGCGATTGGATGGCCTGCAGCTCATAGACGCGACGCGCTTGGGCGCCGTAGAGCCTCGCATTCTCGATCGCCACCGCCGCCTGACTTGCGAACAGCGTCAGTAACTCCAGGTCGTCCGGCGAAAAGGCATTGACCGCAGTTCGCTCGATATCAAGAACCCCCACAATTTGGTCTCCCCGTCGAAGGGGCACGGCCATCTCCGAGCGAATTTCGGGCATGCCGTAGTCGGCGTAAAACGGGCAGTTTTGCACGTCGGGCACGACAAGCGGCCGGCCGGAGGAAAACACGCGACCGATGATGCCGTTGCCGGCGGGAATCCTCATGTTGTGACGGGCGTAGTCCGCGTGCTCGCGGACCGATTCATCGCAAATAATGCCGCCCACGGTGAGATGCTCGCGATCGCCATCGGCAAGCAATATCGCCGCAAAATGATACGGCATCACGCGGTGAATGCCGCCGAGAATTCCATCGAGCACGGCGGGAAGCTCGAGCGAGCCGGTGAGACTGCGTCCGATCTCGAGCAACGTCTCTCCTCGCTCGGCCAGCTCGCGGCTCCTCTGATACAGGCGGGCGTTTTCGATTGCCACCGCGGCTTGCGCCCCGATGATCGATAGCGTTCTCGTATCGTCTTCGGTGTAGGCATCGGGTCGCATGCTTTGCACGCTCAACGTGCCGATGGTGCGACGGCCGGTGCTGAGCGGGACAAATATCTTCGCCTCGCTCGGATCCTGGCCCACGAGGACTTCGGGCAACCCGTTGGCCTGAACGAATCTCTGGTAATCCGTTTCGCTCCGTAGCATCAACGGGCGGTTCTGCCTGATCACGAGACTGGTAACGTTGTCACCGAAGATGTGCTCCTCGTTCTCCCAGTGGCCGTGAGGCTCAACCAGATACACGAGGTCGAGAACCTGGCTATCCGAGCGATGAAGAGCGATGAAGAAGTGATCCGCGTCCATGATCGCGGCAACCCGGCGGTAGATCGTCTCGTAGAGTCGGGTGAGGTCAAGAGTCGCCGATACGGCCTGACTGATCTCGGTCAGAGTCTGCAGTCGATTAGGGTCGACGATCATAGCTTGAGATCGGCTCGTTCCTTCCCGACGAATCGGGAATCTGCCAAGAGAAATCAGCGCCTGAACGGAGGGCGAGAGGGTTCTGCCGGTACCTTATCGCCGTGGCAGGCAATTGTCTATCCCTAGAACGGAGAATTCCGGGAAGGATATCTGCCTTTCGCGGTCAGCAGGACGGCGTATGGCGCGCGTCCCTGCGCGTGCAGATTTTGCTAGAGCGACGGCATTGTGATCCGTGGCACAGAAGCCGGGAACCCTCTCATGTCAACAGTCTCGACTGAACCCTCCCCAGGAACGTGAGGCTAGTCAGCGTCGCCAGGGCCAGCAGCACTGACACCAAAGCCAGCGGCAGGGCTGCCGCCAACCCCGTGCCGGTCAGGTCGACGTAATTCAGCACCGGCAGTGAGTACGGATGGTACGCCAGGATGACTGTGGCGCCGAACTCACCGAGGGATCGCATCCAGCCGAGGGCCAGACCTGCGGCGACGCCACTCCGCGCCATGGGGAGGGCAATAGCCGTGAAGATGCGCCAGTGCCCCGCGCCCATGCTCGCTGCAGCCTCGATATACTCGGGCTCAATCCTCTCGAAGGCGGAGCGCGCAATCACTATCACAAAGGGCGCGGCCACGAAAACCTGAGCGAGGACGATGCCGGCCGCACTGTCCAGAAGTACGATGCCACCCTTGTTGAGGATCTGGCCGAAGGTGCCGTACGGTCCGTAGAGCAACAAGAGCAGTATGCCGGCACTCACCGGCGGCAGGACCAGGGGCAGATACACCAGCGTGCTCAGCAACCGGCGGCCGGGTAGGGAGGTGCGGGCCAACAGGTAGGCCAGCGGAACGCCCAGCAATCCGATAACCATGGTCGATACCGACGCCGTGCCCAGCGAGGTAAGCACGGCGTCTCTCGATTGAGAATCTTGCAGCGCCCTCCAGAGGTCGCCGCCCGAGAGATGGAGGGCCAGCGCCACGATGGGCGTGACCAAATAGAGAAGAAGTATCAATCCCAGGATGGCCAGCGGCAGCGCGCCGACCTGGGTTCGCCTCACCGCGCGCGGATTAACCGTCGAATCGAGGGTGGTGCTCGTCCATGGAGCGAGGGCTCGGCAGGGAGGAAGCCGTGGGCGCGTGACAGCGAGCGGCCCCGTTTGCTGAGCAGGAAGGCCACAAACGCTCGCGCCCCAGCTTCATTGGCCGGGCGGCGCGCGATGGAGACCGTGTACAGGATTGGCGAACCCGTTACATCCACCGAACCAGACGGATGAAAATGCTGGGTGGCGTAGAGGCGGGTGTAACGCGGCGAGCCCAGGTTGATCCGCGCCGGCAGGCTGATATAGGGGATGTGGAGGTCCCGCGCTTCCGACAGGTACAGGATGGCCGCGTCAAGCTGCCCGGTTTGTAGGCGTGCCGCCAGCACCTCTTCCGGGAAGATCTGAGAGACGTTTTCCGGCGTGCCCAGGAGCCTGCGCTCCAGGTGAGGTTTGTGATAGAGGCGCTGCGCCAGGCCAGCCATGAAAAGCGTCCGATACCCCTTCGGATCGAGTCTCGGGTCGGTTCGGCCGAGGCGCAAGCCCGGCTGCAACAGAGCCCTGTACCAGGCCAGATGATGGTGCTGCGCGGCACGAAGTTTCGCGGCGTATTTGCTTCGCGGATCGAAGCCGATGACCAACTGGCCGCGCGCCATGGTGACGTACCAGGAGAGATAACCGCGGCGCCCCATAAGTAGCTTGTTAACCGCCGGGTCGGCCAGCTCGACAACATCCGGCCGAAACAGGCCCGACTTTATCTCGCTGACTATCGCCAACGACCCGGCGGCTCTGCCCTGATACTGGTATCCGGTCTTCTGTTGAAACGCCGGCCCGACGTGCTGCTCGTTGAGATTGACCATGGACCCCGGGTAGAAAACATTGACCGTTCCCCGGGAAGCGGAGTTGGCCGGCCCTGCGCCCAGCATCACGACAGCGCCCGCGACCGCGACCGATGCCGCGGCTACAGCAAGCGCGAGTCTAGAGCGCATGCTGCTCCTCTGCGCCATCGGAACGCGCCACCATGACTTCCGTCGACTTGATGATTACCATAACCGAATCGCCCTCTTTGAGGTTCAGATCGTCGGCCGCTTCTCGCGTGATGACCGACACAATGTGGTTGTCGCCCACTCGAACATCAACCTGAGCCATCACATCACCTCGTTTGATCGACACGATCGTTCCCGGAAGTCGATTCCGCGCGCTGGTTCGCAGGACCATCTTTTCCTCCCTCTCCACCTGATAGTGCTAGCCTAACGCGACGCAAATCGGTGATCATAGAGCAATTTGTAGGAAAGTTTTGGGCGTGCGAACCCTTGCAGGCAATGGTGAGACATCTATCTCGTGGCTGATGACTTCGGACCGTACTACCTAGCGCTATCGGCGATAGGTGCGTACTGCGATCGCGACGAAGCGAGCGAAGTCACCATTGTCGAAGTAACAAGCGGCTTTGAGCTTCGCTGCTCGATCGGTGGCGAGTTGATCCACCGTTCTTTTAGCCGGGGCACTCTGGAGGTGAACGCGGAGGGCCATTGGCGAGACTCAGGCGAACCGAACTACTTCACTCTCCTAGCTGTGACCGGCATGGAGCTAGATCGACTTGGAGCCAGAAACATATTGATCGACGAGCAGGAGAGAGAGTTGGCGATCACGTATCAACTCGACGATCACTCGACGGGCTACCTTCTCAAGAAGCAGCTCTTGATGCTCGACCGCAACGCTCGGCACGAGATGCTTGATAAAGCCCGCGAACCCACGCGGCGACGTACCATTCGCGGCAGACTACTGAACAGATCGTAACCTAACTGCAACGTTTGCCACCTTTGCATTGTGTTCTTTCTGGAGTAGAGTGGCACTCGTACACGTGACGATCCGGCGCGGGGAAGTTGATGCCGATCGTCAACAAGGGGGAGAACCGTGTCACGATATCCGACTTCGCAGAAACGCGCCCTGATGGAGGAGAAGGCTCGCCTGGCTCGCGAGCTTCTTGGCCGCGGCCTGACAGTGCAGCAGGTGAGCTTGCAGCTCAATTGCAGCAAGGTATTTGTACGTCGCATCGCCAAAGAGAACGCTCAAACGAGCGCCGCCTAGCGACTCGATCCGTGGGGAGCGCTCTTGGTTGGCTATAATTGCCGACCACCGAAAGGAGCCGCTCCCCTGACCGGACCGATAGGAGCGTACCGGCGCAAGCCCGTGACGCTCGAGCCACACGACCCCCGTTCGGTCGAGGTGGCCGCACGCGTCCGCGAACTGGTGCGCCAGGAGCTGCCCGAGGTGCAAGTCGAGCATGTGGGTAGCACTGCGGTTCCAGGCTGCGAGGGAAAGGGCGTGGTGGACCTCGTCGCAGGGTACCCAGACGGCCGGCTACAGGCCGTCAAGGAGGCGCTGAGTCGACTGGGTTTCCAGCGCCAGCGAGGTGGCCACGCGTTTCCCGAAGATCGGCCCATGCGAACCGGCTCGCTCGAGCAGGGGGGCGCGCTCTTCCAGATTCACCTGCACGTCATCGACCGGGGCTCGGACGAATTTGTTCGGCTGGTGGAGTTTCGCGACCGTTTGAGGGCAGATCCGGCGCTGGCAGCGAGCTATGTGGCGAGGAAACGAGAGTTGATAGAGTCGGGCCTGACGGACGGCAAGGAGTACTCCGAAGCCAAGGGGCCCTTCGTTGCGCAAGCGCTAGTGAAAAGCCCTGAGGATCACCGCGGCGGCCACAGCCCACAAGAGTAGGTCGATCAGAAGCGGCGTGTCCCGCCAGATGGCCTCTTCGGGAGCCCCGCCGACATCGGTCCGGTTGATCAAAAGGAGATAGCGAAACACGCCGTAGAGGACGAACGGTATCGTGATCATCATGGCGTGGTTGCGGGGTACGGCGCTCGCAAAAAACGTGTACAGCGAGTAGGAAATGACGGTTGCGCCGGCCACGATGTTGATGTAATCGTCGAGCAATGTCGCCGAATACTGCTCAAGATTGCGTCGGTGGCCACCCGCCGATTCATCTAATAGCAGCAGTTCGTGGCGCCGCTTCCCAAAGGCCAGGAAGAGCGCCAGAAGAGTCGTGCACAGGTACAGCCAGGGCGAGATAACTACGTGGATTACGAAGGCGCCCGCCGCGGCTCGAAGCACGAAGCCGGCGGCAATCACAAAGACATCGATCAGCACGAGGTGCTTCAAGACATTCGTGTAGCCGATCATCAGGGCCACGTAGACCGCTGCCAGGATGCCGAACTGAACGCCCAACAAGAAGCTCAATGCGAGACCAATGACCATGGCGACGCCGGCGACGGCGGCGGCAAGTTGCGCCGGCACGCGACCCGCGGCGATGGGGCGGAGCTTCTTGGCGGGATGCTGACGGTCCGCTTCTCTGTCTGCCACATCGTTCAGCAGGTAGATCGCGCCGGAAAGCAGGCTGAAGAGCACAAACGCCGCGACGGAGCGCGCCACCAGGTCCGCATGACCAAGCTTCGAGGCGAAGATCAGGGCCGCGAAGACAAAGCCGTTCTTGATCCACTGCCGGGGCCGAGCCGAGCGCAGCAGATCAAGCGCAAGGGGCGCTCGGGAGGCTGGTTTCGTGACGTCCTGAACGGCGCTCAATCCCTACCTTGCATAGGCCCGCCAACCGCGGCCTTTCTTGGTTGCTCTACTGTACCAGGGCTGGAGCACCCACCGGAGGCACGAGGACAAGCCACGACGCCATCACCCCGCGACGCCGCGCGAAGCGCCGTGTGCGGTGGCCCAAACCTACAGTCGCGCCGCACCGCCGAGACACCAGGCTTTGCCTTACGATACCGTCCGGCCCCGCCACACGTTCCGGGGTGACCGGCAACGCCTCGTGAGGACAGCCGCGTCCTAGCTTGTCTTGCTGCCTCCGCCGGTCTTGCGCTTCTCCACCGCCAGCCCTGACTCTACCCTGGTCTGACCGTTCCCGGCTGACTTCCCGGTCCGGCCGGTCACCTCGAGTTGGTTGTAGACGTCGGCCACCGCCGGCACCTGCCATGCCACTTCCCCGGCGGCATGTTTTGCGCGCTTGGTGGGAACCTGTCCGGTGAGCGTCACCACTCCGTTATTGACGTGCAACTGCACGTTGGCACTGTCCGGAATAGCAGGATTTGCGTCGATCTGGTCGTAAAGATAGTGGGTCAGCTGCTCATCGCCGGCCTCCTGCGGCCCCTTCTCATTGCCCGCGGTCGACGGCTGCTCGTTCTTGCGCGGCTTTACGTTGATATTGTTGTGCACGTCCTGCACACTTGGCACCGACCACGCATCATCTCCGGCTGCCAGCTTGACCTGCCGATTCCGCACCGTTCCGGTAAGCGTCACCACCCCGTCCTTGGTCGAAAGCTGGATGTCGGCTTCCGACGTGCGCGGGTCCCAGTCGAGCACTCCGTTGATGATCTGATCGATCTGTTCGTCGCTGTAGGCGCCGGCTGTCGCCGGCAAGCCCATCGCCCGTCCCTCGGGACCATAGAGGTCGAAGCCGGTCCCAAACCCCTCGCCAAAGCCGCCCAGGGCATTCCCTGCCCGGTTGTACCTTGCCTGCTCCTGGTACGGTGTCTTTTCCTGTGCCATCCTTATCTCCTTGTCCCGATCGGCGAGGCCTTGCCCCTAATCGCTCCCCCCGTACCCGCAAGACCTGTACCAATTACGGGTGTCCGATGAAATGCTTAAGAACGCCGCGCGGCGGCGCGTGAAGATCTTCCGCACGTCATCGTGTTCGACGCCGCCGATCCGGACGCGGAGAGCGCCTTCGCAGACGTGACGCACCAAGCTCGCGCCGGCGAGGTGAAGAGACTGCCGTCTTTCACCCGTAGAGATCTCTGTCTCTCTTGAAAGAGATGCCAGAATGAGAAAACTCTGCCGACGGCGGTTCACACTTGGCGCTACGCGCGGTAATCTTCGACTACGGTCACACGTTCCTCGACTTCGGTCTGGCCGAAGACGAGCTCCTAGCTTGCTATGAGGAAGTTCATGGCATGCTCGCTCAGCACGGCGGCCCCGACATGCCGCCGGCAGACGATCTGTTTCGCGATGTGTCCCGTCATATCGAGGCAGAGGTGCGCGACTCGTACGACCGGCGTGACCTGGCCGAAGCCGACCTGGTGGCACTCTATGAGCGTCGTTTCTCCAGATTCGGCTGGAACGTGCCCGAGCCACTCGTGCGGCAGATTGTGGAGATGGAACACCAGGCCCTCTCGCAGAACTTGATTGTCGAGCAGGCCAACATCGATGTACTGAAGGATTTGCGGGCGCGAGGGCTGAAGATCGGCCTTATCTCCAATGCCCACTACCTGGGGCACATGATGCGCCGTGATCTCGAGCGGCTAGGCATTCTCTCCCTGGTCAACGAGGCCCTCATTTCTTCGGAGATCGGCATGCGCAAGCCCCATCCTCAAGTCTTCCTCACGGTTCTGGAGCGGCTCGGCCTGGACGGAAGAGAGGCAATCATGGTGGGCGATCGTCTGCGAGACGATATCGCCGGGGCGAAAGCGCTCGGCATGCGCGGCATCCTCACCCGGGAATTCCGCAAAGAGGAACTGGGCAGCTACCCGATAGAGCCCGATCTGGTCGTCGAAAAGCTTCCCGAGATTGTGCCGTACATCGACAGTCTCCTGGAAGCCGAGCAGCCTGACCACCCGGACAATATGCGCCGGCACCCCGGTCGTTCGTAGCGGCCGGGGTGCCGGCGGAGAAGGAAGGAGAGAGGAGCGATGCGGAGCTCCTGCCGGACACTATAAGCGCAAGTGAGGGTGCTCTCAATCGTTGAGAGTTACGGTTGGGTTACTGTTGCCGATGGATCGATCCGACGCACTGCTCGTCTGGCGAATTCGCTCTCTCGGCGACGTGCTCCTCGCCCGGCCCGCGCTCCAGGCCCTCCGTCGCATCTACTGTCGCCTTCGAGTGGCGGGGTATTCGGGGGCGTGGGACGTGCTCGGCAACGAGCGGCCCGAGGTGCTCGACCTGTCTCAACCGCCCTATTCCGGCATCCTTACGGGCAATCCAAGCCCTGAGCTGAAAGTCGCGCTCGCCTCGTGCCGGCTGGCCGTTGCATGGACGACCCGCAACCCGGCCCCGACACTGGTGTCGTCCGGTATCCCGAACGTCATCCAGGCCCGGCAGAGGCCGCCGCCAGGAGTGCACGCCGGCGACTGGCTCTGCGCGACCCTGGCGCTGGCTCCGTTGCCGGTTCGCCCTCTGGTCTACGACGCGGGTGAGGCGCCGCCCAGCCCAGTGCCCGCGGGCTGCATTCTGATTCATCCCGGCTCGGCCGAAGCCTGGAAGCGCTGGCCGGCGGCCTCGTTCGCCAGTCTCATTGACCACCTGCTGGCGGAGGAGCACGAAGTGCGGATCGTCGAAGGTCCCTCGGACGCCGTCGTTGTCTCGGAGATCAGCGCACGCCTCTCCAGGCCGGTTCCGGTACTACGCAATCTGCCTGTGCACTCGCTCGGCTTCGCGCTGTCCCGCGCAGCGCTCTACCTGGGCAACGATTCCGGAGTCACTCACCTCGCCGCGGCCAGCGGAGCGCCCGTGATCGCCCTCTTTGGTCCGACCGATCCCGTTTCCTGGGCGCCTCGGGGCACAGTGCGCATTCTCCGCGATTGCCGGGAATCTGCTTCGGGACGAGGAGAGATTCGGGTTTGCGATGATCCCGCTTGTCTGTCATCTATCTCGGTGGAACAGGTGATCGACTCGGTTCATACGGCGCTGGCAACGGGAGAAACGTAAGTCGGGGCGGGCGAGCTGGCGAGAACCAACGGCAGATCTTTCTGCCTCCTCACCAGGAACCGCACCAGCGCATGTCGTTCTGCCGCGTCGGGCAGCCATGACTTGGGCACGCCCGCCACGACCTCCGCGATCAATCGTTCCGGCATGTTTGCGATTCGCCGCAACCACGGCTCGAGGCGCCCCGCCCGCAGTGAGGGAAGCAACAGCGGTGGGTAACGGGCAGGAAGGTATGGGACGGAGGGTAGGGAATCGGAGGTCCAGTCGGGGCCCGAAAACGCGTGCCCATGATCAATCATCCAGATGTAAAAGCGGTCTGGACGGTCGGTCCGGGGTCGCGCAAGGAGATTACCCGGCGTCGTTCGGTCCTGGTTACCAATCCACGTGTCGAAGGCGATGATACCCGCCAAATCGACGAGATTATCGGCCAGCTCTATGTGGTGCGTGTCCGGCGGGGAAACACTCTGGTCGATGTAGGCCACGCCGAAGCTGGGTCCGACCGCCAGCATCCTCTCGGGGTGAAGGCGCAACCGAACTGGAGGCAACCACGGAGGGATCTCGACCACCATCGATTCCGGGACGGGGAGCCCCAAGCGACGGGCAAGCTCGGCGCAGATCAGCTCGTTCGCCAGGAGCTTACCGCCGAACTCGTTGTTCATCGGTTTGAGGACGACATCCCGGATCTCGCCGCAGCGCACCTCAAAGCGCATGGCGCCTGAAGTGCTGCGTGTGCGATGCCCGGTAGTATCGCCCGTGACGTGCTCCTTGAAGCACAAGGCGACAGCATATTTCATCGAAAGGCATTCAGCGCACGAATCATGCCTCCTTCTCGAAGAACGTCAATCCTCGTTTTCGAGCCCGTTTCCCTCGGTGCCGCTCGGTGTAGGGCCGGACCATGCCATTCGTCCGGACACCGAAGGAGTGTCACGCGGCACCCCTGCGGCTACAGGGCGTATCTACTCGACGGCGTGGTTTCGCCCGACGGCATCGTCCCGCCCTACACGGCTCTCGCGAAACGGCCGGACTTTACGTTGTCTTGAGCGAACAGCTAGCAGGCAAGATCCTGATGTGAGTGGCGCTGATGACTGTGCCGCTGCGCGGGCCTCTGACTATGATGCGCATCCCGACACCGATCGAGGAGAACGAGGCGCTTCTCAGCCCAGGACCGTGGAAGGTGGTCGCCTCGGTGGTAGTGACAGTTAGTTGCGGCCCCTGTCGCTTATGGACGAGCAGCGAGCTGCCCTGAATAGCAGCCACGAAGAATCCGCGCGGGGCCCGGGGCCGGCACAACCCGGCCTTCTTCTTACCAGCGTGGCGCTGCTCGAGCTGAGCTAGTTGAGCAGCCGTCGGCGGGATGAGGTCCGTGATGGGATGGACGGGCAGTATCAGCGGTCGGGCGGGGCGAAGCTTGAAGTTGAAGTCCTTGTACACATTGCCCAGCGCTGACAGGCTCTCGCGCACGTCGGGCCGAGGATCAGGGCGTCCGTCGGTCCGCGGGTTGAGCCGCTGGCCGGCAAGAAAGTCGTCCTCGATAAACTTGAGGTAGGCGTCGAACGACAGCGTCTGGTGATCGATGTAGTGACGACGCGCGTACGGGCTGATCACTATACCGGGCACGCGAAGGCCATAGCCATTCTGATCGACCTGGGGCGGAACGACATTGTCGTAGAACCCGCCCCAGTCGTCCCATGCAAGGAAGATGGCGGTGCTGGACCACTCTTTGCTGCGCATCACAGCGTCGATGAGCTTGGTGACGTAACTTTGTCCAACGCTTACCAGGTTCGGCGGATGCTCGCTGTACCAGCCGTTCGGCGCGACCCAGCTCACCGCGGGCAAGCGATTGTTCTTGAGCGCGCGATAGAACAGCGAAGTATCGCGAATCTTGCCAAGTTGGCCGTCCTTCTGGACGGTCGTGAAGTGGGGCAGTATGTTCCAGATGGCAGGGGCACTGGCGTTCATGGCCGTTGGCTTGCAGAAGTTGGTGCGGCAGGTCGAGCCGACGCCGCCGGGCACGTAGTACCCCCAGCTCACGTGTCGCTTACTCAATAGGTACGTGATGTCTGTCCATGCGTAGATGGACTTCGTCGGCGACGTAACCAGGTTCTTCGCCAGCGCCGGGTCGTTCTTGCAGCTTGCCGGATTCGAGTCGGCGCACTCCGCCGACCAACCGGAAACCATGTAAAGGTGCGATGGCCAGCTCCAGGATGATACGGGCTCGAACATGTGGTCCTGGAGCACGAAGTGCTTAGCATACGACCAATAATTGGGGATGTCGGCACCGGTGTGATACCCCATCACATCCGGCTGCGTTATGCCGGCGCCGGCGTCGCAGTTGGGATCCGTCGGGCCGGTACAGGAACGTCGGGAAACAGAATGCTGTTCCGCTATGAATCCGTCCATCTTGCCGCCGTTCACGTCGGCCTCATCGGCAATCATGCTGTGCGGGCCGCCCTGGTTCATGTCGAGCCGGTCATGAAACGGTTTGACGCACTGGCCAGACGTGGCATCGGGTGCACAGACGGTGGGGACGCCGTTGGCCCTCGGAATGCCGTCGGCGCCCGGAAACGTACCGAAGTAGCTGTCAAACGAGCGGTTCTCTTGCATGATGACGATCACGTGCTTGATCTTGTGAATGCCGCTTCCCGCCGCCAGCGCCGGGTCCGGCCTATTGCTGTAGGGACTGCCGGCTAGGGCAATCCTCGTCGCAACCCCGCCGCAGACCATGGAAATCAGCACGAGGACAATCATGACGCGCTTCATCACCGCCGGCCTCCCCTCTACCATTGACCGATTGGTCCGGTTGTCGCTTCCTGACTTCATGGTAGGGGGCAGTTATGTCACCGAGGTTTCGCGCGCCTTACAATCCGGTTAAAGTTCGGCTTGAAGTCCATAGAGGCGCCGCGCATTGCCGCCGGTGATGTCCTCGAGAGCGCCGTCGGCATCACGACCGCTTTGTTCACCGTCCCGCGCAGTTTCGGCGAGGGCGTCCGCCAGGATGCGACGTCCATCTCGCACACTCAGCCAGTACAGCTCCGGGAGGTTCACTGCATCGGAGGCGTACAGGAGCTTGGATAGGGGGGCCACTCCGAGCGCCTCCCGGGTGAAAGCCTCCATTGCCTGGTAGCTAAGGAAGGGGATGGCGTACGAAAGATCCAGATACACCTGTGGGTAGACGGCCGCCAGATAGCCGCCTTCACGGGTATAAGGATACGACTCGTGGAGCAGCACCACCGGCATAGCCCGATAGGCCGGGTCTTCCAGGATCGCGCGCAAGTGTAACGGATTGGCCAGCAGCAAATCGGCATCGGTGTCGCCGTAGCCGGTGTGAAACTGAACCGGTACCTCCTGTGCGGCGGCCGCTCTGAACGCGACGTGCAGCAGGAAGTGGTGGAGCGGCCGGTAGCCCAGCCGGAGGCGTCCCTCACGTTCCACATTTTGGCGAGCCGCCTGAAAGGCTTCCTCGACCTCGCCCGACTCCGGGCGTGAAATGACTAACCCGCCCCGATACGCGGCAATGCTCTTGAGCCCGACCCATCCGGCGGCGCGAATGTCCGCGAGAGCGGCCTCGACCGCGGACACCAGATCGCCGACGTTGCCCGAAACCGCGATCGAGTCCTCGAAGAGCACTTCGAGGCGAAGCAAGGGCGCCACGCGCGCCCCCGTGAGACTCGCCATCTCTTCTGCCGTCATCGCCTCGTCTCGTGGAGGATAGCCCGTGTCCAGCACGAGCACAGTGAGATCGTGGAGGCATCTGCGCGCCAGCGCGTCAGGAGCCATTCGCTGCCGCGCCCGGAAGACCGCGTTCTCGTTGTCGTCACACCCGAAGAGGTCCGACAGCTCGCGGATAGCCCGGCGATAGAAGAGGGTGGTGGGCACGTGGTCAGCCAGGGCCGCGCCGCCCTCTGTGAAGAAGCCGCGCCAGGTTTCGAGATCCAGAATATCTTGATCGCGCAGCAGCGGGTGGCAGTGATTGTCGATCATACCGAGTATTATCCGGCAGGACTCGCCTGCTCCCAATTGCCGAAGAGAAAGGACCGGACATGCCGCAACGGATGGCGCTGTATCTCCAGGACAAGCACCCCATTCGCGAAGGAATGGCCTACGCCCAGTACGCCGAGGAGCATCACTTCGACGCGGTGTGGCAGGCGGAGTCGCGCCTGGTGCGCGACGCCATCGTCCCCATGGCCGCCTTCGCGGCGGTGACCGACGACATCAAGATCGGCAGCGGCGTCATCAACAACTGGACGCGCAACGCGGCTATCATTGCCGCCACCTTCTCGACATTGGACGATCTTGCCCCGGGGCGCATTATCTGCGGCATCGGAGCGTGGTGGGAGCCGCTGGCTTCGAAAGTGGGAGTCCAGCGCCACAAGCCCCTCACGGCGATGCGCGAGGTGGTAGAGGCGGTGCGAAGGCTGCTGGCCATGGAGACGGTAAGCCAACACGGCGAATTCGTCAATCTCGACGAGGTTGAGATCGATATCGTCCACGGCAGTCGGGAACCCAAGTCTGTGCCGATCTATATCGGGGCGACGGGCGATCAAATGCTGGAGTTGGGCGGTGAGATTGCGGACGGTGTCCTCCTCAATTACCTGGTCTCGCCCGCCTACAACCGCCGCGCCCTTATCCGTATCGAGGCAGGCGCGCGAAGGGCAGGCCGGAGTTTAGAGGACGTCGCTCGTCCCCAGCTGGTGGTCGTGTCCATGGATGAGGATCGAGGCAAAGCGCTGGACAACGCCCGAGAGTTGGTCACCCAGTATCTCGGGCAGCAGCCGCATATCATGAAAGCCAGTGGCGTCAGCGACGAGGTGCTTAACAAGATTCACCAAGTGTTGCACTGGCCGGCAAGCGAAGAGGAGATTCGTGCCGCCATGAAGCTGGTCCCCGACGATGTGGTGCAGCTGATTACCGCCTCGGGCACCGCGGCCGAAGTGAAATCGAAGGTTCAGGAGTATATCGACACGGGCAGCACCTGTCCCGTCCTCTACCCACTCAGCGACGACGTAGAAGCCATCATCGATGTCTTCGGCTCCTGAGTCGATCGGCATCATCGGAGGGACAGGGCCGGAGGGACGCGGGCTCGGCCTGCGCTTCGCGGCCGCCGGCCATCAGGTACTGCTGGGTTCTCGTTCACGAGAGCGAGCCGCGGCCACGGCCCGGGAACTCTCGGGCAGGGTTGAAGGACATCGAATCGAGGGCCGAAGCAACGCGCAGGCGGCGGCCGACGCGGACATCCTCATCGTGACACTTCCGTTTCCGGCTCTATCGGACACGTTGCCGGAACTGGCCGAGGCAGCTAAAGGGAAACTGGTGATCAGTGCCGTGGTGCCGCTGGCCTTTCCGGAAGGACGGCCGGTCATGCTGCCGGTCCCCGCCGGCTCCGCCGCTCAGGAAGTGCAGAATCTTCTGCCTCTCGCGATCGTTGCCGCCGCGTTCCAATCCCTGGACTCAGCTCTCCTCCAGGATCTCGGCCGGTCACTCGATTCGGATGTCATAGTCACGTCGGACGTGGCAGACGCCCGCCACACGGTGATGTCCCTCGCCGGCGAGCTTCCGGGAGTCCGTCCGCTCAGCGCCGGCCGGCTCGCCGCTTCCCGCTTTGTCGAAGATGTGACGGGCCTGCTGGTCACGGTCAACCGGATCTATAAGGCCCACAGCGGCATCACGATTACCGGCTTGAACCGCTGATGCGTTCGCTCTGGATGGATCCGGACGAGCACCATTTCCCGGCGCTGGAGGGTGATCGAGAGACCGACATCGCCATCATTGGAGCGGGCTTCAGCGGCATCGGCGCGGCGCTAGGAGCGGCGGGAGAAGGAGCCCGCGCCATCGTGCTGGAAAGGCAAACGGTGGCTAGCGGGGCCAGTGGTCGAAACGCCGGTTTCGTCCTCGCAGGGGCAGCGATGAGCTTCGCGGAGGCTCGCCGGCGTCTGGGCGCTGAAGCGGCGCGGGAGATCTGGCGTTTCAGCGATCGAAACAACGCATGGATCGCGGAGACCATCAAGGAGTCCACCATCGACTGCGGCTATCTCCGCCGGGGCAGCATGACGATCGCAGCCGACTTCGACGAATGGCAGAGTCTGATCGGCGAGTCAGCGGCGCTGCGCGAAGCCGGAATCGAGAATTGCCTGGTGGAGGCCGAGCGCCTCCCTCGCCCGTTCGACCAGCTCTACGTCGGCGGAATCTATCACCCGGGGAATGCCGAGCTCAATCCCGGCGCCTTACTGCGAGGCCTGGCCCTCCAAATCTCCCGCGACGCGCGTGTTGATGTTTACGAGACTGCGCCGGTGCACGCCATTCACGAAGACGCCGGTGCCTGGCTGGTCCGCACGGCAGCGGGCTCTGTCCGTGCTCCCCTCGTGATCCTTGCCACGAACGCGTGGACCTCGCGGTTCTTGCCCGACATTCCGATCCAGCCTCAGCGGGGCGAGGTAATCGCCAGTGCGCCGCTGGGCAATGTTGTCGTGCCCTTCCCCATGTACGGCGATCGCGGCTTTCAGTACTGGCGGCAGACGGCGGAAGGGCGACTGGTAGCCGGCGGCTGGCGCAATCTGGATCTCGAGGGTGAAGCCGCCGATCGTGAAGAGGGATTCAGCAAGCCCGTGCTGTCGGCCATCGAGAGCTTCGTCTCGCGCGTTGCGTCGACCAGAGCCAAGATCGAGCATCGTTGGATCGGCATCATGGGCTTCACCCCGGATCAGCTCCCTCTAACCGGCCCGGTCCCGGAGCGCTCCGGCCTCTACCTCAGCGCCGGCTTCTCCGGCCACGGAGTCTCGCTCGCTCCGTGTTGCGGACGAGAAGTGGCTCGAGAGGCTCTCGGTCGTCCATCGTCTCTCCCGGCCGCGTTTTCTCCCGGGCGGACGGCGTTGCCGCGGTGAGGATCTGACCCAACAGGGCGATGGAGGTCGGCCGAAACGCCGCAAGGCCAATGACCGATGCCAATCATTGAAGCGGGCCTGTTTTGATCTCTATCGCGGCTACATCTTCGTGATCTTGATTATCGTGCTTCTCGCCGTGCGATAGTGCCAGGGGTGGTTGCGAATGAGGCCAACGGCACGTTTACATCTTCGGGCGCGAATGACGCGTCCCCATGTCTCCATGTACAAGCCATTTGTCGTCGTCGCCATCCTACTCGGTATCCTCGCCATTGCGAGCGTCGTGGGGAGCCCGCAGCTTGAAGCACGCCATCGTCCCCAGCACACGCAACAAACCGGTGCAGTAACCCCTACAGCCGAAGCCACCCCGACGAGTACGGCCATCGGCGGCGGTCCCATCCAGCACGTCATCATCCTCATCAAAGAGAACCGCTCGTTCGACAACTACTTCGGCCGTTTTCCCGGCGCCGACGGCGCCACCAGCGGACAGATCTCGACCGGTCAGTTCGTGCCGCTCGGCCATACTCCAGACCACACCCTGCTCGACATCAGTCACGCGGGCGATGCGGCGCAGGTTGCGGTCGATCATGGCAGGATGGATCGCTTCAACACACTGCAAGGAGCCCTCCAGAACGGCAAGGACATCGCCATGTCCCAGCTGCATCGCTCCGACATCCCCAATTACTGGCGGTATGCTCGGTACTTCACGCTGGACGATCACTTCTTCTCCACGATCAACGGTCCGAGCTACCCCAACCACATCGTCACCGTGGCCGGCACGTCCCACAACATCGATAACAATCCCATCCTGAACACCCATCACGCCTGGGGGTGCGACTCCGGCCGCTTCGCGAAGGTCGATGCGGTCAACCCGCGGACCGGTCTTCACTATTTCACCAAGCCTTGCTTTAACATCCTCACCCTGCCCGATCTGCTGCGACGCCACCACATCAGCTGGAAGTATTACGCCCCCGGCCTGTATCAGTCGGGCTACATCTGGTCTGCGCTCGACTCTATCCGCCACATCCGATACTCCCGAATCTGGCACACCAACGTCGTGCCGACGCAGGATTTCGATCGCGATATTCGTCGCGGCACTCTTCCTCAAGTCAGCTGGGTGGTGATGAACGAAGTCGATAGCGAACACCCGCCCCACAGCTCATGCGCCGGAGAGAACTGGACAATTCGCCAGCTCAATGTTCTGATGCGCAGCCCGCTGTGGGACAGCAGCGTGGTCTTCCTCAATTGGGATGACTTCGGCGGCTTCTACGATCACGTTCCGCCGCCGCGCGTTGACTACATCGCCTACGGACCGCGTGTCCCGTCCATGGTCATCTCGCCCTACGCTCGCCCGGGCTACATCGACCACCGCACGTACGACTTCGGATCGATCCTCCGGTATATCGAGGACAAGTACCATCTGCCACCGATGGCGGAGTATGACCGTCTCGCGCAGAGCATTGGCAGCGACCTCAACACCCACCAGGTGCCGTTGCCCCCACTGGTGCTTCGCGAGAGGCGTTGCCCTGCCGGGGCCTACAGTCAGGTCGCGCTTTTGCGCGGCAGAGTGCGCAAGGTGATCCACAACATCGAGCAGCAGGTCATCATGATGACCATTCCCAGCTCAAAGGATTTAGCGACGATCGAACTGCACCACGGCACGAAAGTGCAGAGTGGTGACGGCCGGCCGATCCGCCTGGACCAGATCGAACGCGGCGATTTCGTGCAGGTGGCGGGCGTCCCCTCTCCCGATCGCGCGTTGCTCTACCTCGGCAGAAGCGTGGTGGATCGCGACCTGCATTTTGTCTCCGGCTTGCGCGGTCGGGTGGTCGAGTGGAACCACACCCGGCGCCTCCTCATCTTGCAGACCGGGACGGGCTTGGTGAAGGTTCGCATACGCTCTCACACGAACTTCATCGCGCCGTCCCATATCAAGGCCGGCCAGTCCGCCGTGGTAAGCGGCTTCGAGAATCACCGTCTGCACGTCTTCCCGGATCCGGACTCGGTGAGGATAACGAGCCGGTAGCCGGCTTTGTGGGCGCTGAGGGGCTCAAGGGCAGACCCGCCCTCCTCGGCCTCAATCGTCCTGATATATTGATGGTGCCGGATGAGGCTCCTGGTGGGTAGATAGCCCGAATTGCACCTCTGCTGATGGCCTCTAGAGTAGACGTAGGCCCGGCTGTGGCGGAGTGTCAGTTGCTAGATTCCCCTTCGGCATTTGGCAGCATCCTCTTCC
>JBOGSL010000239.1:0-3514 GCA_050695395.1 Chloroflexota bacterium
TTCCAGAACGACGTCGTGGCGGCAGAAGTAATGGTAATGCCGCGCTCCCGCTCTTGAGCCATCCAGTCCATGGTGGCCGCGCCTTCATGAACTTCGCCGACCTTGTGGATTTTTCGTGTGTAGAAAAGAATCCGTTCGGTCGTGGTTGTCTTACCGGCATCAATATGCGCGATGATGCCGATATTTCGGATTCTCTGTAGTGGATATTCCTGTGCCATTGGTACTTACACTCGCGGGGACAGCGGGACGCGTCGACTAAAAGCGATAGTGCGCGAACGCCCGGTTGGCTTCCGCCATGCGGTGCGTATCCTCCCTCTTTTTGATGGTTGCGCCGGTTCCGTTGGCCGCGTCCAGCAGCTCCCCTGCCAGCTTCTCGGCCATCGAACGACCGGAGCGCTTGGAGGCGTTTTGAATCAGCCAGCGCATTGCAAGAGCGCGCCGGCGATCGCCTCGAATTTCGACGGGAACTTGATAGGTCGAGCCACCCACTCGGCGCGGCTTAACTTCGAGCATCGGCGTGGCGTTTCGCAATGCCAGTTCGAAGGTGTCGATGGCATTCCGACTCGTCCGCTCCTCGATGATCTGGAAGGAGCCATAGAGCAAGCGCTCGGCGACCGATTTCTTGCCGTTGCGCATGATGTTGTTTATGAACTTGGCTATGGTCGGGCTCCCGAATCTCGCGTCCGGGGCAATTTCTCGTCGAGTGACTTTCGCGCGCCGTGGCACGGGTTCTACCTCCAGATGTACGCCGGTTTTGCTAACACACGTTGAGGCACTGCGCCTGGCAGTGCCTCAACAACTTTGTCTTGTTGACCGCGAGCCCTACGGCCCGGGTATCAACTGCCTTGAACTTTGTTTAGTTTTATGGTTTGGGGCGCTTGGCTCCGTACTTCGAACGGCCCTGCTTTCGGTTGTTGACACCGCCCGCATCGAGCGCGCCCCGCACGATGTGGTACTTCACGCTGGGAAGGTCACGTACGCGTCCTCCGCGCACCAGCACAACCGAGTGCTCCTGTAGATTGTGTCCCTCGCCGGGAATGTACGCTGTTACGTCCCGGCCGTTGCTCAGCCGCACACGGGCGATTTTGCGGAGCGCCGAGTTTGGCTTTCGGGGCGTGATGGTACGCACCTGAGTGCATACGCCCCGCTTTTGCGGTGCGCCCTTGAGCTGCAGCCGGCGCTGCTTCAGCGTGTTGTACGAAAACTGCAGATCGGGCGCCTTGTTCTTCTTTTGGCTTGCCGATCGTCCCTTCCGTACAAGCTGGCTGGTTGTTGGCAAAACCTCTCTCCTGGGTGACGAACTGAGCGCAGCCCCGCATGCCGCGGGCTGCGCTCCTAGAGTATATCAGTCGCCGCTTTGCTGGTCAACGCCGCCGCTTCCAGCGCCAACGTCCACCAACTCCGCCTCGGGCGTGACCGTCAGGTCCTGTTCCGGCAGCTCATCGTATGCGACCGCATCGCCCGGAAGCTCACCGCTCTCTACAAACTCGAGCTCGTCCGGCGAGAGCGCCTGAACGCTCTCGGCCAGCTGCCTTCGGGCCAGCAGCCCCGTTCCGGCCGGGATGAGCTTACCGATGATGACGTTTTCCTTCAGCCCGACCAGGTGGTCGACCTGTCCGGCGATCGCCGCGTCTGTCAAGATTTTCGTCGTGTCCTGGAACGAGGCCGCGGCCAGGAAGCTATCCATGGAGAGGCTTGCCTTGGTGACGCCAAGGAGCACCGTCGTGGCCGTCGCCGGTTCGCCTCCCTGGGCCAGCACCTGGGCATTGATCGCCTCGTACCGGAATCGATCCACCAGCTCACCGGGAAGCAGGTCTGCATCACCCGGTGAGTCTACCCGGACCTTTCGGAGCATCTGGCGAACGATTACCTCGATGTGCTTGTCGTTGATATTGACACCCTGGGTTCGGTACACCTTCTGCACCTCGTCGACCAGGAAGACCTGTACCTCATCGCGGCCCATGACCCGTAAGATGTCTTGCGGATTGGACGAGCCGTCCGTCAATGCGGTGCCGGCCGTGACCATCTGGCCGTCGGTGACGCGCAGTCGCGAGTGAGCGGCAACGGTGTATTCTCGGATCTCGAGCGGCTCCGGCGCGATGATCAACTGACCGTCACGCTCGCTCACTCGGCCCGCTGACGTCGCAACGATCTCGTGCGACTCGGTGCCCTTCTTCGGCTTTTTGCTCGGCTTTGCCAGCACCGTGCCGGGCTGTACCAGCTCGCCGCTTTGCACGGTAGGAGTGAAGCCGGTAAGCGAGTGCCGCTCAGGAGCTTCCTCTTCGGTTGTTGCGATGATCAACTTGACCTCGTCACCGTCGCGGTTCACCTGAAGCAAGCCGTCGATTTCGGCGATAACGGCGACGTCCTTCGGGACGCGTGCTTCGAAAAGCTCCTCGACCCGTGGCAACCCCTGCGTAATGTCCGACCCGGCTACGCCTCCCGTGTGGAAGGTACGCATGGTTAGCTGAGTGCCTGGTTCTCCGATCGACTGGGCGGCGATGATTCCCACCGCTTCACCCATGTCAACCACATGGCCCGTGGCCAGACTCCAGCCGTAGCAGAACTGGCAGAGTCCCTGGCGAGCGTGGCAGGTGAGAGGCGACCGGACGACTATCGCAGCGTCGGGATCTTGGGCCAGCGCCTGGCCGATCTCTTCTGACAGTTTGCGGTCGATCACCTCGTTGCGATCGACTATCAACGTCCCGGAGGCGGGGTCGTAGAACGGCGCTGCCGCCATTCGGCCCGCGATACGCGTCGGGATCGGCTCCAGGATCCCGTCGGTGGTCGACCGGTCCCGCAGCGCGATGCCGACGGTGGTGCCGCAGTCTTCCTCGCGGATGATGACGTCCTGGGCAACATCGATGAGTCGACGCGTCAAGTAGCCGGACTCGGCGGTGCGAAGCGCTGTGTCTGCCAGTCCCTTGCGGGCTCCGTGAGTGGAGATGAAGTACTCCAGCACGGAGAGTCCCTCTCGGAAGTTCGAGCGGATCGGCATTTCGATGATCTTACCGGACGGGTCGGCCATGAGTCCCCGCATTCCGGCGATCTGTCGCACCTGGGTAAAGCCACCCTTGGCAGCACCCGATACCGACATCATGTAGATCGGGCCTAGCGGGTTGAGGCTTTCGGTTACGGCCTCCTCCACTTCCTGGCTGGCCTGAGTCCATGCGTCCACCGCCTTGCGGTAACGCTCCTCATCAGTGATGAGGCCCTCCTCATACTGATCCTGGATGCGCAACACCTCATCCTCAGCCTGGCCGAGGATGGACGTCTTGACAGTTGGGATGGTGATGTCCGCGATTGCCATGCTGATGCCTGAGCGAGTTGCGTAGTGGAAGCCTAGCTTTTTGATCTCGTCTGCCACCTCGGCCGTTCGCTCCTGGCCGTACTGAGCGTACACCTCAGCCACCACGTCCCGCAGCGAGCCCTTGTCCTGAATTCGGTTCTGGTAGGAGACGGTTTCCGGCAAAGCCTCGTTGAAAATTATCCGGCCGACCGTGGTCTCCAAGCC
>JBOGSL010000240.1:0-3116 GCA_050695395.1 Chloroflexota bacterium
GGCGAGGCGTGCGCTCTCTTCGAGCTCGCCCGATGCAACCTCGCCAGCGGAAACGTGGCGGACGCCACATCGCGTCTCGAAGCGGCGTTGCCCATCTTCCAGCGGCTGGGCGCGGTCCTGGACTCTCGGCAAGTGGAACAGGTGAGGGGAGCTTAGGGTCCCGATTCATCGGGATCACGCTGCCGCCGCGTCACGTGCCCCGACATCGTCGCCGATGACTTCCAGCACCTCGCCGCTTCCCATCTCGGAACATCGTGCCAGGACGATGCCCTTGAGCGTCGCCCAGTCTTCGCTGCCGGCGTCGAGCATCACGCGGGGCTCATGCTGCCGATTCACAATAGCCCCCGCCTCGCGCACCGTAGTTTCAGCGCGAGGCGGGGCTCGCTTAGCATCGATCCGGCCTGGCGGATTTGATCGCTCTAGCTGCTCGTTGTGAACGTCAGGTTGACGGTCAGGTCCTGGTTGTATACGTCCGCCGGGGCGGTGTTCAAGGTATAGGTCGTGTTCGGCTGGAGCGGCTGGAGAACGGGGAGCGTCATCGTCTTGTTGCCGTTGGACATGGTGCCCGGCCCTAGGTACTGCGTGTCGGAGCCACCCTGGAGCGTTCCGTACGCTAGACCCGTCTGTAACTGGTTGGTGAAAGTTAGCGAGATCGCGGACAACGACGTTGACACGCCGGTCGCGCCGTTGGAAGGCGAGCTGCCGGTAAATTTCAGCGCCGGCTTTTTCTGAGGCTTGAGTGAGCTCGAGTACAGCGCGCTCTCGTCGGTGGTGGAAGCCTTGATCGGGAAAGACCCGCTGAGCACGCAGGTCTTCACGGCGAAGGTGCCGCTAACCGATGCGGTTCGTTGAGCGCCGCCGGTCCACGTCCCGCTGCAAGCGGATTTGCCGGGCCCAACTGCCGGCGTCGTCGCCTTCCAGGACACCTTGGTGCCTTTGAAGGGTGAGGGGCCGGCGGTCATGTCGAGCGCCGCTCCGCCGAGACCGCTCGAGAATCCCAGCGCGCCGGCGCGGGAGAGTGTGACGTGGAACTCCTGGTAATGGCTGGCGAGCGGCGAGTTTGTAAATGACTTACCGGCCTCGACGGCGACCTGCGGCTTCTGACCCGACTTGCTGCCCTGGTAGGCCTGGAGATAAACCGAGGAGTTAGACGGGAGCGTGAAGGAGGCATCCGCGACCGCCCCCGCGAAGTAGCCGTCGGTCGGGGTCAAGATCGACCGGTAGCTTCCCTTGAACGGCCCGTTAAACGAGGACGCCAGCGTACCGACGCAGGGCAGCTTGAGGTTCGCGCTGCCCTTGGGGTTGCTGTAGTAGACAAAGGTGCTGGTATCGCCGGGGACGGCACAGCTTCCCTTCGGCCGCGTGGTCGTCTTCTGCGACCAGGTGATCTGGATCGATCCGTATCCCTTGAGATCGCCGTGGGTGTTGAGCGTGGCCGAGTTTCCACTCCGGGTGAAGTCGCTCGAGGGCAGATTGAACTCGAATGACTGTTGGCCGACCGATACGAAGAGCGAAATCTGGTTCTCGCCGTCGGTCGAAAGGAGGCTGATGTCTACAACCCCGGACTTGCTGGCGGTTGCCGCGGAGGCATCGTACGTGTTGTCCGATGCGGCCACGGTCGAAGGGACGGCCCGGCCGTGCCCCATGGCGCCACTTCGCCCGAGGACCAGGTGCAATGAATGACCGCCCGCGGCGATCGCGTAGGCGGGATGCAACCCCGGTAGGGCCAGGGCTCCCAGGACCACGAGTGCTGCAACAAGGCGCTTGTGCTTCACAACCTACTCCTCTACCTATGTGGCTCGATGCTAGTCGCCAGCCTTTCCGTCGGCTTTCCGCGGGCTGCATCCCGCGGGGAAACAATCCGGAAAGTAGCACGTTAGAGTCTCATCATACTCAGATGTGGCAATCCGTCAAGGAGAAAGTAGACGAAGTTGAAACGAATGCTTCCGATCGCGGCAATGGGGAGCCTGCTGGTAGCCGCCGAAACGGCGCCTACAGCTCGACGTGGACTATCACCGTAGTCAGCGGCCCTCTCGCGATCAGCTGAAAGAGCCGGTAGCGCTCGCACGCGGGCGTTACCGGCTCTCTTCCTAGTCCGAAAGGTACTTCAATCGCTTGCGGTGTTTACAAATCGGAGCACCCTTGGTTCTGTTCACGGCGGTCTGTGCGGGCCAACCCGTTTCCCGCTAGCTGCCGGACGGGCCGCCGCCACGGCGGTCAACCTGGGGCCATGTCCACGGCAACCTACTCGCCGGGCCACTCTACCTGGGTACTCTCCGCAAACCCGGGCACCACCACCGACCATTACGTTCTTGTTACAAATGACTCCCGCCGGAAGGCGGACGTGTCCGTCCCTGCCGTTGACGCTGAGACGGATGTCTATGGCTCTTGCGTCGCAATCGCTTCAGGTCGGCACCACACTGCCGCGGAGCAGCGTCCCCTACCCGGTGTCCCTGGGCACCCATCCGCGAGTTGGCGACTACTCCTACAAGCTGATCGTGTATTGGAAGCGCGGTCGCGTAAGCCGGCACGGCACGTTCCGGATTTGGACGTAAGCCGCGGATACATTGGGAGCCGACGGTAGCCCCCGGCGAAACCGACAATCCGGGAATTATCGGGACGTGTGGCCTCGTTGTTGGAGGGCGGCCACGTTGTAGAAGGCGTTCCAGCCGGGGTAGCGGGCTGCGGAGTCGAGCTCGATCTCGATGCCCATCAGTCGGTTGTACTTGGCCACACGCTCGGAACGAGCCGGAGCGCCGGTTTTGATCTGTCCGGTGTTCAGGGCCACCACGAAATCGGCGATGGCGGTATCTTCGGTCTCACCCGACCGGTGCGAAACGACGGCGGTGTACTGATGCTGGCGGGCCAACTCGATTGCACGGACGGTCTCCGTGACCGTGCCGATCTGGTTGAGCTTGATCAGGATCGAGTTGGCGATACCCTCTTGAATGCCGCGCCAGAGGCGATTGGTGTTGGTGACGAAGATGTCATCGCCGATCAGCTGGATGCTGTCCCCCAACTTCCTGGTTAGCTGCGCCCAGCCGTCCCAATCGTCCTCGGCCATGCCATCTTCGATCGAGACAATCGGAAACCTGGCGCACAGATCGCGGTAGAAT
>JBOGSL010000241.1:0-10008 GCA_050695395.1 Chloroflexota bacterium
GTGCACGATGTACACCTGGCCCTCGCGATCGAGCTCGCGCAAGATAGCCTCTCGCACCAATCGCTCGTCGAACGGCTGCAGATACGTCTTCACTGGAAGGCGGCCCTCGGGCGGCGTCTCGATGACGCTCACTTCCCGGATCCCCACCAGGGTGGTGTGCAATGTGCGAGGAATCGGGGTGGCCGTCAGGGTCAAAGTGTCCACCGTCTCGCGCAGCTTCTTGAGATGCTCCTTATGGCGCACGCCGAAACGCTGCTCCTCATCGACTACCAGGAGGCCCAGCTGCTTGAAACGCACATCTTTCTGCAGAAGTCGATGTGTGCCGATCAGCACATCGACCTCGCCTGAGGCCAGTCGCAGCAAAACATCTCGTTGCTCTGAGGCCGATCGGAAACGATTGAGTACTTCGATCTTCACCGGGAAAGCACTGAGCCGCTGCTGGAAAGTCTCGAGGTGCTGCTGCGTCAGAATCGTCGTAGGAGCCAGGACTGCCACCTGCCGGCCCTCCATGATCGCCTTGAACGCAGCTCGAATCGCTACTTCTGTCTTCCCGTAGCCCACATCCGCGCAGATCAATCGGTCCATTGGCCGGGGAGCTTCGAGGTCGCGTTTCACCTCTTCGACCGCGGTGACCTGTCCAGCTGTCTCCGGAAACCCGAAGGATGCCTCGAGCTCGGCTTGCCAGGGGGTGTCGCCGGCAAACGAGTGGCCGGGCCGGGCAAGGCGCTTCGCATAGATCTCAACCAGCTCTTCGGCTATATCCTCGGCAGCAGCTTTGGCCCTCTGTCGCGCCCGCTGCCATTCGGCGCCCCCCAATTTGTTGAGCTTGGGCGCCCCTTCTCCCACGCCGATGTATCTGGTGAGGCGCTCCAGCTGATCACCAGGCACGTACACTCGGTCTGCTCCGGCAAATTGCACTAGCGCATATTCTCGCTCGGCGCCGTCCACCTTCATGCGTATCATTCCGTCGAAGCGCCCCACGCCATGCTCAAGATGCACGACATAGTCCCCTGGCCCGAACTCGACGAAAAACGCATCGCGCGGTTGACGCGGCTTTCTCGCGACGTGGTGGGTGACGGCTCGACCGAAGATCTCGTGATCGGTGAGGATCACGGGGCCATTCGTGAGCTCGAACCCTTCGTCCGCACCGACACGGACGAGCGAGACTCCAGCCGCCGGAGTTTCATCGAGCGAGCCGGACGGCGTCACGATCAGATCATCTTCCGCCAGGAGCTCGGCGATACGATCGGCTTGCTGAGAGGCGATCACTACTGCCTGATCATGATTCTTGATGTCGTCTGCCAGCGATCGCAGCCGCCCGGCATACTGCGGGGCTTCGCGCATCAGCTCGGAGACGTCGATATCTTCGTCGAGCTCCGCTGATCCCGCGTGCAGCTCAAAAACCCTGCGGCGCCTCAATGAGTCGTTGACTGCTCGCGAAGGCACGAGAGCAGGCCTGAGTCCCGGGGGAAGTATTCGGGCAGATACTCGCTCTTCAACTACCGCCCGTGCCTGATCTTCCAGGTCCACAAGAGCTTCGCCGGCCCCTTGCATGAGGATCACAGTCGTCTCCGGCTTCAGTTGCTCCGCCACAGACACCGGCCGCGAGATGAGATAGGGAAGCGCGAAGCCAAGTTCGTCCAGGGGAGCGCCGCCTTCCAGCAGATCGATCTCGGCTTGCCACTCTGCTCGCGCTTCAGCTGTGAGCGACGATGTGCCGACGTCCATGAGCGCTTCCAGCGCTGCAAGACGCGCATCGTCTCCTAGATTGCCGATAGGCGGAATGATTGCTTCGGCGATGGTCCCGGTCGACAACTGCGTCGCGGCGTCGAAGCTGCGCAGCGATTCGATCTCAGTACCAAAGAGCTCGACGCGCACTGGAGCCCGAGCATTCAGCGGAAATATGTCGATAAGTCCGCCGCGGCGCGCAAACGTGGCTGCCTCATCGACCATGGGCGCCTCGGAATATCCTGCCGAGATAATCTGACGAACCAACCGCTCAAGCTCGATCTGTTCCCCCGACAGGAGCCGAATTGGCTGAAGGTGGTCAACGCTCTGCCCCTCGACCGGTTGGAGCAGGGCACGGGCCGGCGCGATAACGATCCCCGGCTCGAGCGACGACATCTGTTGAAGGGTTGTTTGTCGCTCGCCAAGCACGCTTCGATCCAGGCGTCCTCGTTCGTACGGCAACACCTCGAGAGCGGGGAAGACCGATATCGGATGGTCGGTCCAGGCTGTAAGTGCGTCGGCGAGTTCACGGGCCAGTACCGATGTCGGCGACACTACGAGGAGTGGGCCGTCTGCAAGGGAGCTCAAGAGTGCAGGCAGCCCAGCCCGTAGCAAACCGAACACGCGCGCTCCGGAAGAAGCGCGTAGAGTCCGCACGGCGGGCTGTATTGCAACGAGCGCTGAAAGGGAAGTAAGTTTCACTGGGTCATGATGCCTAGCCCAGAGTCTCGTGCCTCGCCGAGCGGCGGCGGCCCCGCCGCGTAGCGACTGCCGCTTCAACGATAGGCGTGTGCCGACAACAGAAAGAGCGCGGAGCAATTCCGCGCCCTCGGTGGCTTATTATAGTCCAAAGTGCCCGGGTTTTGGCGCTGGAATCGCTACGAGACCTCCCGGATACGGGCCCGCGACAGATCGGCGATGCCCGGTATCTCCACCTCGGCCATCGTCTCCAGATAGTATTGCCAGCGCTCGGGTTGCCAGAGCTCGAGGCGATTAAACATCCCGACGACGACGGCTCGCTTTTCGATCTGGGCGTGCTCGAGGAGGGCCGCCGGGACCGTAATACGCTTGAGGTTGTCCAGGTCGACCAGCTGCGCATGAGAGAGCGACCGGTGCATAAACAGCCGCGACTCGTCGTCGTCCATGGAGCCGTACGCCTCGTCCAGCACAACGGTCCAGGTGGCAAGATCGTAGACGAAGATGCAACCCAGATCGCCCTTCACCAACATGACACGGCTCCAGTCGGCATCGGGGGCTGCCATGGCATTACCGGGGAGCGCCACCCGTCCCTTATAGTCGACCGTCCGCTCGTACTCGCCGAAATACAACCCAAGCTCCTGTGTCGTGTCGGGGTGGGCAACGACAGTATACGCGACAATTCGCAGTTCGGCAACACGCGTCGCAGTTCGCGCGACATAGTATGGGGCACCCGCGGAACGTCGTGTCCCAAGGAGCGGCCTCATAACGCATACCCGATCTACCCGTGCCCCGTCGGCTTCGGAATATCTGCGGGCCCTCTATCATCATCACCCGCTGGGGCTGCCGATCGTGCTGATTGCGGTCGGGTTTGGCACCCTGATTCTCAACTTGCTCACCGTCGAGGCCGGTGACCTTGCCTTCTTGGCCACGCAGGGCCTGTCGGTGGTGGTCCTCCTGGCGGGGCTCATCATGCTCCCGTTCGGATTGCGAACCGCGTTACACCGGGCCCACAACCAAACGGTGCTCGCGTGCCCTGCCTGCCTCGTCGAGTCCAGCAAGGCAGAGCGGCCGTTTGCGGTGCGAGACGTGCCGTATCAGGAGTATCGCCACGTCACCTGCTCACAGTGCGGCAACGATTTCACAGTGGGTAAGTACGAAAACCTGGTCTAGGCAACATCAGTCTTCATAGCTGTGGAGACAGTACTCTGGCGGGGTTGGCAACCAGCATGGTCTGGATCGTGTCCGAGTCGATGCCTCGACGCAGCATGCGAGGAACGATCGACCGGAGGATGTGCCCGTAGCCATAGCCGCCGTACCGCTGTAAGTGCATCTTGATGCACACATCTTGGGAGAGCAGGAGACGATCTGTCCACCCCTCATGCAGGAGGCGCGTCAGGGCTTCGAGCCGCTCGCTGTCGCTCGGCTCTCGCTGACCGTCAGACAGGTAGTAGAACTCCGACCCGAACGTATCAAACTCGACGTAGGCTCCGCGTCGGAGCACGGCACGATGGTAGTCGGTGTCCAGTGCCTCATCGAGGTGACTGATGACGACGCGGCCCGGATTGGCGCCAGCTTCCTCGAGAATGTCCAGGACTGACAACGCCTCACGCGCCCATATGGCCACGTGGACGTTAATCGACAGTCCGGTTTCTCGCTGCACGGCTGCTGCCGCGCGCAGTACCTTGCGCTCGTCAGGATGTATTGGCGAGCTTGTGCCAAGCTCGCCAATGATACCCGGTCGAATACCGGTCCCGTCGATTCCGATTTCGACCTCGCGCCCCAGGAAATCTGCGATTTCGTCCTGGCTCATCCCTGCGACGGACGGAGGGTGTGCCCGTTGCACGTAGAATCCGCAACCGGCAACGATGTGGACGCCCGTTTGCCGAGAAAGCGTCGCCAACGCCTCGGGCCTGGGACGGATGCCGTGTACCGTCAGATCCACTACTGAGCAGCCGCCCAGGTCTCGGAACGTTTGGAGCTCCTGGGCAGCCACCCCGGACTCGTCCAGGCAGAGGTTGGGACGGCTCACGTAGGGATCCATAGCCAGGAGCCCTCGGTTATGGAGGCAAGGGATCGAATTGTCCAATCCTTCCTGCCAGGATTGATGCGGGGCCTGCCAAAGGCAGTTGAGATCGATGAAGAGATGCTCGTGAGCTAGCGTTACGCCAAGATCCGTTGCGGGGATCGGTCCCGTCACCGTCATCACGGCATCATGCATAGCTTGTATCGCCTTACGCGACGTAGTCGTCGGTACGGATGAAGGACGCTCGAAATCGATTAGATCGCAATACGATCCCCCGGGGCAAAGACATGCATGATCACGTTGTAAGCAGCGAGCTGTCCCGCGCTGCCGGTCCCCCAGGCGGCTGACCGACCGTCCAGCGCGATCACGGGTCGACCTCCAAGAACCTTGCCGCCCGTTGGTCTCAGAACGAGGACCGAGGAGCCTGATAGGCCAAGTACGACCGAGCTGGGATCTGCAGCAGAAAGGTTGTAGAGACGTGCCCAGCCCCCCGGTGAGTCCAGAGCGGGCTCGATTGCCACATGTGGCGCGATAGCGATTCCGGGACGCAGGAGCCGGTCGGGCAACCGACGGACGCCTTCCACCGCCGATTGGTTCAGCTCCTGCTGGTGGCGGCAGACGTACCGGCCCCCGACGGTGGCGGCCGCGATACCGTCGGCCAGGATGATGGATGCGGTCCGCAACTGCTCGACTACAGCCGAACACACATCATCCCCGTCGCCCAGGCCGGCCGGACCACTTTCTTGCGTCCCAGCGAGAAGGACGGCTGCCTCTTTGAGCCTCCTTCCGGGGACGAACTCGATTTCCGTGATGGATCCTGTCCAGCCTGCTCTCCTCAAGGGCGAGGCGTATCTGGCGTCCAAGGATTCGCAGATCGAATGGTGCCCGACCGGTGCAATCACCAGCCGTTCGGTACGCGCTTCCACCGCGGCGTCCACGAAGGCTCTGAGCCCAAGGAGCGCGGGGTCCGCGCAGGCGTTTCCACAGAGTATTAGGGCGGAGACCTTTGGGACCAGCGGGAGGGGCTCGGACGACCTACGAAAGTCCATCCGCATACCTTCCCGGATCGGGAGCCGCCGCTCGATATCGTAGCTAGTCCCGTCCCCCGGGGCCACGAGGTGCGTGAGAATATTCCGAGCGGAAAGACACCCGACCGGCCGGATCCAACCATGCGTCGTGCCGGCAGAACGAAAGTCGACCACGGCCAGAGACGATCTGCCGAACACGTCTTGGACGCAAACATCGGCGCGGGTGACCATCCCGCCGGCGCGATCGATTCCGACTCCTACGCAACCGCCGTTTCCGAAACGATCTGCCGAGCGAGCGACAACGCTGAGCAGCCGTCCGAATCGACTCCGCTCGAAGAAGTGCGAGTCGATAATGACACTTTCGGAGCCGAAGCTCAATCCCCCGTGATTGGCGTCAGACCACCGAACATCGACTGACCCTTCTTGCAGGTCCGTGTCGGCGGATCCATACGGAGAGTAACCCGCGATCATCGATCGCGACTGCATCATTGCTCCAGCGCTCGTTCCGCCTACGACAACGCCGCGCTCAAACGCGCATGCCATGGCTTTCTCTGCTGGTGATTCCGCAAGGACTTGCATGGCAAAATCCTGATCCCCGCCCAGGAAAAAGATACCGGCCACGTCCGGCGACTCGAAGGGAGCAGCGTTCGCGGTGTCGAAGGCGTCGTCGCGTCCGAATATCGGCACCAGCTTCGCCTGGACTGCTCCTCGAAAGGTATCCCTGGCAACGGCTCCTACTTCTACTGTCCGTTGTTCGGCTTGTCGGTAGTCATTGTCACTGACAGATTCGCCGGCGAAGGCGGCAGGGACGACAAGTATTGTCGAAGCAGAAGACCCGGCTTTGGCAGTGCAGACCCTGGCAAAGGCCCTCATGCAGCCGTCCGTATAGCCACCGCCGATCGGCACCAGCAATCCCCGTGTCTTCGATCCGGTCACCGAAAATCGCTAGCGACCGAGCGCGAGCGCCGAGACGCCGGACGACTGAATAGTGCCATTGAATTGGGCTATCGGGCCGTCAACAAGGCTTCTCAGGCGGTGAAACTGATGATCGATGCGGCCCGAGAGGTCTTCGTACACGGCATACGAGCCGGCGGTCGGAGCAGCATCGGCGCTGTCAACGAAGTAGGAGAGAAGTGCCAGCTTAGAGTTGAGGCGGCTGGGATGGTCGTACAAAGGACTGTCGGGATTTGTATCGATGAGCTCGTTCTCGATGTCCGTCAGGTCTTTGCCTATATCTCTCGACAGTTTCTGAATGTCTTCGTCGCCGCCGCGTACGAGCCTGATCTTCCAGGCGTCCAGTTGCTTGCGCAGATCACGGATCTCGTTTATGGCGTCGTGAGTCGCCGATAGTTTGTCACGCACCGCAAGTAGCAGATCGTACTGTGCCCGCAGATCTTCCGGCGTCGCTTCCACCCGAGGATCCTTCAGCAACTCGAATGGTTGGTCGTATCTGCTGCCTGCCACTTCCAGACGAACAATGTAATCACCGGGTAGTACTCGCGGGCCCGCCAGGTCATCCTCCGTCGTCTTGTCGCCCGGCACACGATGAGCCTCTGGAACTCTCAGGTCCCACACGAACCGGTTCATGCCTTCTGCCTTCGGCACGCGAGCCTGCTCCGCTCCGGGTTGAACGGTCTCCTCCGGAGCACCCTCTAGTCCTTCCTTGCCCTCTGCGAGCACCTGATCGGTCACTGTCGGCTCTTTGATCGGTGCGGTTTTCACGCTTGAATAGCGGCGTATCTCAGTCCCTTGGTCATCGAGGAACGTCAACGTGACCTCGCCCTCCGGTTCGCCGGGCAGAAAGTAGGTGACGATAACGCCGTCCGGCGGGTTCTTGCCGGCGTCGAGGAAATTGCGGTCCTTCAGTCCGTCGGGTTTCTCCACCTGCCGGTAGCCGACGACCAGCGTGCCAACCCTCCCGTACAGGACTGCCGCGGTCGGCTTCTTTTCGTAGCCATGGTACGTCTTAAAGCGAACTGTCGGGGCTGGAGAATAGAGAACAACGTCATGTGGGCGCCGTCCCGCCGCGATCTGGCGGAGCGGCGTGAGGTCGTCGAGGATCCAAAAGGACCTGCCATGCGTGGCCACGATGAGGTCCGCGTCCTTCACCCGGAGATCGTGGATCGGAGCGACTGGAAGGTTACCCTGCAAGCGCCGCCACGACCGGCCGTCGTTGAACGATAGGTACGCCGCCGTTTCGGTCCCGGCGTAGAGAAGGCCCGGTTGCTCCGGATCTGCCCGAATAACACGCGTAAAGTCATCGTCGGGGATGCCGTTCGTGATCAGCTCCCATGTCCCTCCGTAGTCCGTCGTCTTGAGAAGATAGGGCTTTGTGTCATCCAACTTGTAGCGGGTCGCGGCAACATAGGCGACTCCCTGCTTGTGCCGCGAGACATCGATAGTGCTAACTAGCGCGCCATCCGGAAGGTTCGCCGGCGTGATGTTTTCCCACGTCTGGCCGGCGTCTCGCGAGAGGTGCATCAGTCCGTCGTCTGTACCAACCCAGAACTCGCCCACGCGCTGCGCAGATTCAACAAACGCGAATATGGTGCCGTACACCTCGACACCGGTGTTGTCCTTCGTAATCGGGCCGCCCGATGGAACTTGCTTCGTGGCTTCGTTCTTCGTGAGATCGGGGCTTATCTCGGTCCAGGATCTGCCCTCGTCTTCGGAGCGAAGCAGCTTGTTGGAGGCCACATACAGGATGTTTGAGTTAAACGGAGAGATCTCGATGGGAAAGGTCCACTGGAACCGGTAAATCAGCCGGTCGGCACCCTCGCCCATGCCAACGTCCTCAGGCCACACCGTGATGTTCTGCTCTTGACCCGTTCGGTGGTCGTAACGAAAGAGCAGGCCGCTTCCGTAGCCGCTTCCGGTTGCCCCGCCGTACACGATGTTAGGATCGTCCGGCTTTACGGCGATGTAACCGCTTTCACCTCCGCCCGGCTCGTACCAATCGGCCTCGCTGATCGCCCCATTTACGGAGCGGCTCGGCAGACTTATCGCCGTGTTGTCTTGTTGCGAGCCATACACGCGGTAGGGAAATTGACTGTCGGTAGCAACGTGGTATAGCTGCGCCGTGGGCTGGTTATAGAGGGTCGACCACGACAGGCCGCCGTTGTAGCTGACGCAGGCTCCGCCATCGTTGCCCTCGATCATGCGAAGCGGGTTCAGCGGATCGATCCACAGGTCGTGGTTGTCGCCGTGGGGAGTGGGCACGGCTTGAAAATTCCGGCCGCCGTCGATAGACTTCCAGCACTGGATGTTAAGGACCCAGATCGTGTCCTGATCATGCGGATCGGCAGCGAGGTGCATGTAATACCAGGCTCGCTCTCGCAGATCTCCGGCCTCGCTCAGTCGCTCCCAGTGCTCGCCGGCGTCGTCGGAGCGAAACAGGGCCCCATCCTTGGCTTCGACGAGGGCCCACACCCTTCCGACCTTGGCCGGAGATACGGCGAGGCCGATTTTACCCAGCACTCCGCTCGGTAGCCCGGGTTTACGTGATATCTCGGACCAGCTGTCGCCCCCGTCCGTGGATCGGAACATTCCGCTCCCCGGCCCACCACTTTCCAGGCTGTAGGGAGAGCGTTGTACTTGCCAGAAACTGCTGAAGAGAATGCGCGGGTTGTTCGGGTCCATTGCCAGGTCGATCGCGCCGGTTCGTTCGTCGCGATAGAGGATCTTTTCCCACGTCGTGCCTCCATCCACCGAGCGGAACAACCCTCTCTCCGAGTTTGGTCCCCACGCGTGCCCCAGGGCAGCAACGTAGACGACGTTTTCATCTCGGGGATGGACGAAAACTTTGGCTATATGGCGCGTCTCCGTCAAGCCCACGTTGGTCCATGTTTTGCCCGCGTCGGTCGATTTGTAGACGCCGTCTCCGTGCGAGACGTCGCCGCGAATAGTCGCTTCTCCCGTGCCCGCATAGACGACATTTGGATCGGACGCGGCAACCGCGAGGGCCCCGATCGAGGACGTGCCGAGCCACCCGTCAGAGATGTTCTCCCAATACGTGCCGCCATCCGTTGTCTTCCAGATTCCTCCAGCTACCGCGCCGAAATAAAAGGTCGCGGGCTCTCTTGGATGACCGGCCACCGCTACCACGCGGCCGCCCCGGTGCGGTCCTATGCATCGCCAAACCAGAGCGCCCGAAATGTCCGACCTATCTCCAAGACCGTCCGCTTCTCCCACTCTTTACCTACCTGTCCATCTGCTGACGGGGTCTGATCGATGCCGTAAAAAGCCGCTCCATGCTAGCAACTGCCCGAATTAGGCGTGGGCACCGGTGTAAGGATGAGATAGACTTGGCGATGACTCAAGGAGAGCGGATCGCCGAACAGCAGCCAGAAGCCGTCGCGGACGAACATCCAATCCTGACGCCAGAGCACGTGGTGGACTGGCAGCACCCGACCGACCCCCAAATCTCGCCGGCAGGTGACCGCATCGCCTTCACCTTGCAACAGGCCTCTCGTCCTGATGACCACGATCGCTCCTCTATCTGGCTGGTCGATCTTGCGAAGGAGACCGTAC
>JBOGSL010000242.1:0-1855 GCA_050695395.1 Chloroflexota bacterium
CATCCGAGAAGCCCACCAGATAGAGGGCGTCGCGGGGGAACTGTCCTCGGATCAGGCTATCCAAAGCAAGCGCGGTCTTCTTGGCTTCGAGAAAGAGGCCGCTGAGGTACATGGAGTGAGACATGTCCAGCGCCAGGACGGTGGCGTGCTGCACGGCATTCTCCGTCTCGAAGACGGCGAAATCATCCGGATGCAGCTGTACCGGGACACGCGGGCCGCGGTTGAGGACGCCATTCATCACGGTGGCTTTGATATCGATGTGGAAGGGGTCGCCGAACTGATACTCGCGGCTCTCGAGGGTGATATCGCCACCCTGCCCCTTGCGGGAGGTGACATGGCCGCCGCTGCGATCGTCTTTGAGCTTGCGGAAAATCTCCCGAAGCGAAGCGTCGCCCAGCTTGCGCACAGCCCGGGCGGTCAGCTCGAGGCGGTCACCCTCGCGGGCCAGGTAGCCGGCCTCGAGCAGCGACTCGGCCATATCCTTGACGGCCTCGATCTGTGAGCCGAGGCCCGGCCCAAAGAGCTCTCCCGGTTGCTGCCCGCCTGCTGCCGCCATGGCGTTGAACGGATCGCCCCCCGCGATGGCGTTCTCTAGATCCTCCATGGCCTGAAGTCTGCGCATCATGTCGAGCGACTGGCCGAAGCCCGGAGCCTCGCCGCCCCGAAACGAAAACCCATGCCCGTCGGGCGCGAATCCCATGGCGGACAGATTGGCGCCGAGACGGGCGAGATCGAGCCGCAGCCGGTCGTCGCGTAGCAGCTCTTCCATCATGGCTTCGAGCTCGGCTCGCTGCTCGGGCGTCATGCTTTCCAGCAGCGATTGCATCGCCGACATCTGACGCTGGAGGTGCTGGAGCAGGTCGTCGAGCGACTCGATGCCCGGGGGGAAGTAGTCACGGTGCTTGTCCATGAATCGATCGAACGCTTCCCTATCGCCGGCGCGGGTGTCTTCCAGCATCTGGTTGAGGTCCTGCACCATCTGACGCGTGCCGTTCATCTGCTCAGGACTGATGTTGCCGATGCCCTGCTTGAGTCCCTGAAAGTACTGCTCCATCAGCTCGCGCTGCATCCCGCCCACCAGTTCCTCGAAGGCCTGTCGGGCCGGCTGGGAGAGGAAATCGTACTCGCGCAGGCCGTGAATCTTTCCGGCGTTGTCTTTGGCCAGGGCGTCGAGCTGTTGCTCGCGGCGGTCAAGCATGCGCTCCAACATCTGCTGGAAGTCCGCCGTGTCGCTTTCCGCTTGCCCGGCGTCCCCTGCTTGGCCCGAGCCGCCCGAGTCGCCCGACTGGTGTCCCGAACTTCCGGACCCGGCCTCTCCGCCGCGGGCCGCGGACTGCGGCGATTCACCACCGTCCGGCTGGCCGCCTTGTCCGCCCGTCTCGGACGAAGCCCCTTCCGGGCCGGTCTGCTCGGCGCCGTCCGGCACTTCGGGTTCGCGGCGGCGCTGGATCTCGTCGCGCTCCAGCCGCTCGATCTGCTCGAGCTTCTGTCGCACGTCCTCGACCAGGCCATTCGGATCGTAGCGGGTCGTCATCTCTTGCCGCTGCTGGCGCATCTGACGGAGCAGGCGCTGCAAACCCTCGAAACGGCGGCCGTCGGGAAGCCGGAACCCGCGGCGCAGGAGATTACGCAAGGCCCGCTCGGGATCACCGCCGCGTAGCAGATCGTCGGCCATGTTCTCCAGAATGTCGTCCGCCGAGAAGTCCGGGACCTCCTGGCTGCCGTCCCAGAGCGAGTAGCGGTAGTGATGCGCGGCCATGTCACCCCCACCCTAGCAACAGACCGGAGCCGGCGCCAGCCTGCCTATGATGAGAATGAGGAGGGGAGAGCGCATGCCAACCACCAGCTTCATGGG
>JBOGSL010000243.1:0-3131 GCA_050695395.1 Chloroflexota bacterium
GTATTAAAGAGTTGAGACAGGATACAAACAAGAACATTCTAATCGTTACACACAGTAATACGATAAATGTCATGAAGGCAGCCTTACTCAATCCAGACAAGTTATCAAAATTTTGGGAGACCGATGTTCCAGAATACTGCGATGGTTTTAACTACAAATTAAATTGAGTTTTTGTGCTATTCATGGTATAGTTAGTGCAATTTAACGGTATTGCATTAAATGACACGGATATTTGTCGAAGGACTGCCTGGAGCTGGAAAAACTACTACCAGCAAAGCGTTACGCAAAAGAAATGTACCCGTTGCTCGTGACTTTGGATTAGCGAATGGTGCCGAGGATTACCCGGGGAATGGCAAAACCATCGAAGAAATCTTGGCTATCGATGACTGGTTCATCGAAAAGGAAGCTCAGCGGATGGAATCCACGGAAGGCATTTTCGACCGATCATACTTAGGTAATCTCACATATGCCTACGCGTACGGACGATTTCTGGGACTCAACTCTCTAAAACCGACAACAAAGAAATACGAGCACGCTATCTCTATTGGCCAGCTAGCTTTACCTGAAGGACTTGTGTACATCGACATTGATTCCGAGCTTTCGATTGAACGACAACATAAACGCACTAGCGAGGGAATACCACTTCTGGACGAGTTCTGGCAAGACAAGCATTTCCTCAATGACCTACGCGACTCTCACACCGCCTTATTTAACTCTTGTTCAAACATATCTATTGTCACAATTAGCGGTGAGTCAGAGCCTGACATCGTCGCATCTGGAATTGCGGACTTTTATACTGGCCTTAATTACAGCGCTGCTCCGTTGGAGCGTCGTCTAGACCTCGGTCGTTTTTTGAATGAGCTAGAGATACAAAGTGCTTTATAGCTTGGCGGTCTTTCTGTCATTCATTGGCGTGACATTGCTATATATCCGGGATATTGTTGACAGCCACCATTACGTGAATAGAGCGTCGGGCAACGAATCACCAGCTAAGCGAGAAGTTATCTTACTTATTCCTGTATACAAAGAAGCTGAAATCATTAATCAAACATATGGTTACTTCGCCGAAATCGCGAAGACCTGTGACGTAAAAGTAATATTCATAACAACGGAAGCGGAAGGTAGCGCTTCGGATAATGCAACGTATTCATTACTTGAAAAACTCAACCGTAATAAAGACGTTGAGCTAAAGCATTACAATGGCGTGCGACTATCGAAAGCCGCGCAGGTGAATGCTGTTATGGACGAGTACAAAAACAAAACTGATTATTTCGCAATATTTGATGCCGACTCGCGCCCAGACCCTAGAGGCATAAAGTTTGTCCTGCAGTCAGAGAGTCAGACAGACGTATTTCAAATGCCCAGTATTTATTTGCCACACAAGACGAACACTTTGGCTAGCCAAACCATGGCGGTATTTCAAACGCGATGGTCATACTGTTTTGAAATACCCAAATGGCGAAAATGGCAGAGCTGGACCAACGGGCCTAGCGTAATGTACGTAGTGGGGCATGGATTATTTATAAAAAATAATATTCGCTTTTCGGAAAGTACTATTACAGAAGATCTTGAGCTTGGTTATAGGCTTTCAGCTAAACGGGCAACAATGACGCTAGTCCCTTATTTCGATACCGCGCACGTTCCCAAAAAGTTTACTACTGCAGTTATCCAGTCATCACGGTGGTATTACGGTGAGCTCGTCGCCCCGATAACTTTCTGGAAATATGCTCCAAAAGCGAAAACAGGACATAGCGCTGAATATTCTGTTCGTTCGTTAATACGCTACGCGCAAATTCTTTTATGGATGGCTGGCCCCTTATTCGTTATATCTGGTTTGATTATGAGCACTGACAATCCGGTACTATTAATGCTTGGTTTAACGAGCATCACGCTGTATTGGCTGATGCATTCCTTGATATGTTATTACGGTAATGCATCATACCAATCATTGCTTCTCATGCCTATAAAGTTGGTTATCAACGGTATCGGTCCAATGCTATGCTTTATATACACGCTGCTTGATATTCTCAAGCTCAAAGAGTTTCGGTTCGTTAAAACTGCGCGTTAAGAATCGATACCAAACTTAGCTTCTCGAGCCTGAACAGACAAATCGATGAATTCTTGATTGCCATCTAACAGCATTGTTAGTAGTGGGTGTTCTTCGTCAGAAAACTCTGCGTAATCGACGAAGCCTTCATCACATAAACTTCGGAACTTCTCATGCATATGCCTAAAAAAACTTTGCTGGGCAACGCCACTCAGGCGTGAAAGATTCCAGGAATAGGTTTCGAATCGGACGGCCTGAAGCACATCGCTAATTTTTGCGAAGCGGTCAGGGTAACCATCTATATAGCGCTCGAACTCGTCATACTCATCGCAGACAGCGAAAACTTTGTCATTTGAGTGTATTGATGAGCCATCATTATCTCTTCGATAATGAACGTAGGCGTCGTCGATTAGCCATACCTTATCAGAAACGGCAAGTGTTTTTAGGTTGAATGCCGTGTCTTGAAAAGAAGCACCCGGTGAGGTAGTGAATGCTACTCTATTAGACTCGATAAAATTTCTTGAATAGAGTGCTGACCAAATTGATGGTTGAGCTCTGAATATTGCGGTATCCTCACAAGGCGACATCAGCTTATTTGCGTCAGCCATAGGGATAATCCCCGCTTTGCGGGAGAGGCCATTTGAATACTCGAAGAAATCAGACTTCACGATGTCGGCGCCACTATTGGCTGCTACCCTGAACAGCTTTTTGTACATAGGTGCATCGGCGAAGTCATCGGCTTCAATAATTCCCATATAACTACCGGTCGCACGCTCAAGACCCTGATTGAGTGAATCGCCATATCCACTATTTTCTTTATCTATAACCACGATCCGCGGGTCTTTTACTGCCGCACTTTCTATGATATCCATCGAATTATCAGTAGATCCGTCATTGATACATATAATTTCGAGGTCTCGTAATGTTTGGCCTGTGACTGAACCGAGGCATTCAGATAAATATCGTTCGGCATTATAGACTGGAATTAATACTGAAACTTCTGGTGAAATACTGGAGCTGGACATAGCTCTTAACCTCAAATGATTTGTACTACTTTACCATGATATTACGTATTTTTCCATAC
>JBOGSL010000244.1:0-17468 GCA_050695395.1 Chloroflexota bacterium
ACTACCAGCGCCTGCTCAACTACATCCGGCCCGATTTCGTGCACGTGCTCGTGCAGGGCAAGATTGTCCTGGAGGGTGGACCGGACCTTGCGCTCCGATTGGAGAAAGAGGGCTACGAACAGTTTGAACCGGCCGGCACGGCGGCCTGAGCGGAGGAAACTATGGCAATAGATCAGCAGACGAGGCTCAACCAGCTGGATGATTACAAGTTCGGCTTCAACATGCCCGAAAACTACGTGTTCAAGTCGCGTCGCGGGCTCGATCGAGAGATAGTCGAAGAGATCTCCTACATGAAGAACGAGCCGCAGTGGATGCGCGACTTCCGCTTGCGCTCGCTTCGCATCTTCGAGCGCAAGCCGCTTCCCCAGTGGGGCGGCAATCTCAACGATCTCGATTTCCAGAACATGTTCTATTACATCAAGCCGATGGAAGAGCAGGGCAAAACCTGGGACGATGTCCCGGCGGACATCAAGACAACCTTCGATCGGCTCGGCATCCCCGAGGCTGAGCGGAAGTTCCTGGCCGGCGTGGGCGCGCAGTACGAATCGGAGATGATCTACCACAGCCTTCGCGAGGACCTTGAGAAGCAGGGCGTCATCTTCCTGGGAATGGATGACGGGCTTCGCCAGCACCCCGACATCGTGAAGGAGTACTTCGGCACGGTCATCCCACCCGCCGATAACAAGCTGGCCGCGCTCAACAGCGCTGTCTGGAGCGGCGGGAGCTTCGTCTATGTGCCGGAAGGCGTGCACGTGGAGATTCCGCTGCAGGCCTACTTCCGGATTAACGCAGAGAACTCGGGGCAGTTCGAGCGTACGCTGATCATTGCCGAGCCGGGCAGCTATGTCCACTACGTGGAAGGTTGCACCGCGCCGACCTACAGCAGCGATTCGCTCCACAGCGCCGTCGTCGAGATCATCGTCAAGCGCGGCGCCCGGGTTCGCTACACCACGATCCAGAACTGGTCCAAGAACGTCTACAACCTGGTCACCAAGCGCACCTCGGTCTACGGGGAAGGCACTATGGAGTGGGTGGACGGCAACCTGGGCAGCAAGCTCACCATGAAGTACCCGAGTTGCTACCTGCTCGAGCCGGGCGCCAAGGGCGAGGTGCTTTCTGTGGCCTTCGCCGGAACCGACCAGCATCAGGACGCCGGGGGCAAGATCGTGCACGCCGCCCCCAACACCACGGGCACCATCACCTCCAAGTCGATCAGCCGGGGAGCCGGTCGCACCAGCTACCGTGGTCTCGTCAAGGTGTATCCGGGCATGACCGGCTGCAAGACCCACGTCAATTGCGACGCGCTGTTGCTCGACCCCGACTCTCGCTCGGACACGTACCCATACATGGAGATCGAGGAAGACGATGTGGCCGTGACGCACGAGGCGACGGTGAGCAAGATTGGCGAAGAGCAGCTGTTTTACCTGATGAGCCGAGGCGTCGGAGACGCCGAGGCGCGCGCCATGATCGTGCGAGGCTTCATCGAGCCCATTGCCAAGGAATTGCCGATGGAATACGCCATCGAGCTGAACCGTCTCATTGAGCTGGAGATGGAGGGCTCTGTCGGGTAGTAGTGAGTAACGAGCTGTGAGCTGTAGGTGGGCATGAGCCGTGAGCCATGACTCGACGGCCCGGCTGGATCTGTCCGACCAGTGTCTCCCCGCCGTAGTAGCCGCGGAACGCAAAACTGACGACTCATAGCTCGTGATTCATAACGCTCAAGACCACTCAAGCGTCATGGCTCACCGCTCACGGCTCATCGCTTAGGGCTCATAACTCCCAACCGCCAAGGATCAATATGACAACCACCGACACCGCCAACGATCTATCCCGCGGCGCCGTCCGGGCTCTCTCGGCCCTTAAGCACGAGCCGGAGTGGATGCTCGATCTGCGTCTGCGGGCGTGGCAGATCTTTGAGATGCTGCCCATGCCGGTCCGGACCGATGAGGAATGGCGCCGGACGGACATCAGCAAGCTGAAACTGGACGAGCTGGCCTCGTTCGCGCCAACCTCCGGGCAGAGCGTCTCGTCGCCGCTGGGGCTTGACGAAGTCGGCGCCGGCCTGATCTCGCATCAGAACTCCGGCACCGTCGATCGGCGGCTTGCCGAGGATCTGGCCGGGCAGGGCGTGATCTTCACCGATCTCGACACTGCCGTCCAGCAGCACCCGGAACTCGTGCGCAAGTACTTCATGACTGAGGCGGTCACGCCCGACTACAACAAGTTCACTGCACTCAACGGTGCGTTCTGGAGCGGGGGAACCTTCCTCTACGTTCCGCGCGGCGTGGACATCGGCTTGCCTCTTCGCGCTCTCTATACCCTCACGGAGCCCGGGCTGGCCCTATTCACCCACACCCTGGTGGTGGTTGAGCCTGAGGCCAACGTCAGTTACCTCGAAGAGTACGCCTCGGCGCCTATTGAGCAGCAGTCCTTCAACGCCGGAGTGGTGGAGATCTTCCTCGGCGCGGCTGCGCATCTAACCTTCGTCGCGCTGAACGACTGGATAGGTAAAGTCCTGGACATCTCGACCCACCGAGCGCTTCTGGATCGCGACAGTCGGTTGGATTGGCTCGCCATCGGGGTAGGTGACGGCGTGAATAAGGCCAACCTGGAAGCCGCGCTGCGTGGCGCGGGCTCCTCGACCCAAATGCTTGGCATCCTCTGGGGTCACGGCCAGCAGCATACCGATTACCACACCGTCCAGGATCACCTGGCTCCCCACACGACCAGCGATCTTCTGTACAAGAACGCCCTGACCGATGAGGCTCGCTCCATCTTCTCGGGACGAATCCGGGTCGTGAAAGGCGCCCAGGGAACCGACGCCTACCAGGCCAATCGCAATATCTTGCTGAGCGAGCACGCCGCCGCCTTCCCCAGTCCCAACCTGGAGATCGAGGCCAACGAGGTACGTTGCACCCACGGCGCCTCGATCGGGAAGGTGGATCAGGATCAGCTCTTCTACCTGATGTCGCGAGGCCTTCCGCTAGAGGAGGCAACCCGCATGGTGGTGGAAGGTTTCTTCGAAGAAGTGCTGCAACGCGAGCCGGTGGCTGGAATTCGCGACAACCTTCGCGATTTGATCGTCCGGAAGATGGATGCAGGTTAGTCAATGGATCAAGGTGGCGCAAGCCGCCGAGATCGCGCCCGGCGAGGGGAAGCAGATTGAGGTGAATGGCGAGGAGCTCGCCATCTGGAATGTAGACGGCGAGTACTACACCACCTCGGATGTCTGCACGCACGAAGAAACGTCGCTGTCAGAGGGCGACCTCTGGGGCGAGGTGGTGGAATGTCCCCTGCATGGCGCGCAATTTGATGTGCGGACGGGTGAGGTACTGAGCTTGCCCGCTATTTTCCCAATCGCCACCTATCCCACCAAGGTGGAGAACGGAGAGGTATACATCGAATGGACGAAATAAGCGAGAATCAAGCATGGTAGTAGATACGGCTGATCTGGTCCGCGAGGGATTGCGCGAGAACGTCATCGATCCTGAGATCGGCGTCAACGTCGTCGATCTTGGACTGGTCTACGAGATCGGCGTGAAGGATGGAACCGCGGAGATCACTATGACCCTCACCACGCCTATGTGCCCTCTTGGCCCGTACCTCGACCAGGAGGTCCGCGGCGCCGTGGGCGACGTGCCCGGCGTGGAAGATGTGAAGGTGAACCTCGTCTGGCAACCGCCCTGGGATCCATCGATGATGAGCGAGGACGCCAAGCTCGAGTTGGGCTTCTGGTAGAAACGGCACGAAGGCGACTTTTGGTCGCGGTGCCCAAGCCGTAGCACCGGGACAGAGCCCCGAGCTACGTTTCGCGTGAAACCGCTCGTCTCTCCTGCCGCTTTTCCGCCTTCTGGCGCTCTTCCTCCGCGAGCTGGCGCTTCAACACCTTGCCGGCGAGGGCCTTGGGCAGCTGCTCACGGAACTCAATGGCTCGCGGCACTTTGTGTTTGGCCAGGCGCTCGGCCACGAACTCCCGGATCTCGTGCTTCTTGGCTTCCGCCCCGGGCTTCAGCACAACAAACGCCTTGGCCAGCTCCCCACCGAAGGGATGAGGCACGCCCACCACCGCCGCCTCCTTGATCTTGGGATGCTCGTAGAGCACCTCCTCGACCTCGCGCGGGTAGATGTTCTCGCCTCCCGTGATGATCAGGTCTTTCAGCCGATCGACGATGTAGAAGAACCCGTCCTCGTCCATCCTCGCAATGTCGCCCGTGTGCAGCCATCCGTCGCGCAGCGTTTCGGCGGTCTCGTCCGGGCGGTTCCAGTAACCCGCCATGACCTGCGGCCCCTTGATGAGAAGCTCTCCGCTGTCCCCGACCGGGACCGGCTCGCCGGTCTCCGCATCGACGATCATGGCTTCGGTATCCGGGATCGGCAGGCCGACGCTTCCCTCGCGTCCGCTCTCGACGTAGGGCTGAGCATGAGTGACCGGTGAGGCCTCAGTAAGGCCGTAGCCCTCGAAGATGTGGCCGCCGGTCAGGGCGTCGAACTCCCGCTTCACCTCGACCGGAAGCGGCGCGCCGCCGCTGACCGAGATGTCGATGGTCGAGAGGTTGAAGCGACGGGCCCTCTCGTCATGGAGGACCGCGACATACAGGGTTGGCACGCCCGGGAAAACCGTGGGCCGATGCCGCTCGATGGCGGCGAATACTTCTGTCGGGACCCAGCCGCCGGCGATCAAGATGATGCTCGCCGCCAGAAGAACGCCGGCGTTCATGCCGAGGGTAAGACCGTAGACGTGGAAGAAGGGTAACACCGCGAGTATCGTCTCATCTCCCATATCGAGCTCCGGAAACCAAGCCACCATCTGGTGGGCGTTGGCTAACAGGCTGCGGTGGGTGAGCATCGCCGCTTTTGGGGTGCCGGTGGTACCGCCCGTGTACTGCAGCACCGCAACGTCCTCGGGTTTCACCTCGGCGTGTACCGCGTACCCGTGCCCGCCTCGCAGGAAGCTTCGCATCGACACGACCTGATCTCCATAGGGGACCGGCGCGGCCGGTTCGGGCACCTTCCCGGTGACGCCGGCGACCAGTCTCGCCCATGCCGGCATGAAGTCGGTCGCCTTCCCCACCACCACCAGCTCTACCCCAAGTGGTTGCCACACATCCGCGATCTTCTCGTAGAGCAAGTCGAGCGTGACGATGGTTCGCGCGCCTGAATCGCGAATGAAGTACTCGAGCTCGCGCGGGACAGAGGTGGGCGGAGCCGAGGTGACCGCCGCGCCGAGCCGGACGGTGCCGAAGTAGGTGATCGAGAAGTGAGGCACGTTCGGCAGCAAGGCCAGGACGCGATCGCCGTGCCGCACTCCAGCAATCGCCAGCGCTCCCGACATGTCGGCCGAGAGGTCACGCATCCGGGCGTACGACATGGCAAAGTTCTGGAAGAGCGAGGCGGTACGGTCTCCCCAGCGAGCGACGATGCCCTCGAGCGCGTCCCAGATCGACTCATCGGGGTACGGGATGGAGTGGGGGACATCCAGTGGGTAGTGCTGCAGCCAGGGTTTGGCCGCGTAGGGGTTCATGCGGTCTGCGCCGGTCGATTCGCCCTCCGGCCCTGCCGCCGCACTGAAACCACCCCGCGCACCCGCTCGATCCTGGCAAAGACACGGGAAAGCTGGTCGATTCCTCCAATCCGCAGCGTGGTGGTGATGATGGCGCGCCCGTCGCTCTGCGTGTCGGCCCGCGCGGATACCAGTCCCACTTTCTCGTCGCCCACCGCGATCGCGATGTCGCGCAGTAGGCCGTCTCGGTCCCAGGCTTCTACCAGAACGGCGACCTGGTACAGCTGCTGCTCGTCCTTCGGACCCCAGCTCACCGGCACCAGGCGCTCTCGCTCGCGCTCCGTATGGATGCGGGGACAATCGGCACGGTGAATGGTCACGCCTCGGTTGCGCGTGATGTAGCCAACGATGTTGTCGCCCGGAGCCGGCTTGCAGTCGGTCGCCAGACGGGTGAGCACATCCCCTACCCCGAGTACCCGGATCTGCCCCGACGTCTGCGGTGAGGGGGCCGCTTCGGCGGGCGGTATCGCTTCTTCCTCCGGCTCGATCAGGCCCATCCGGCTGATCAACTGATGCACCGTCAGCGCCCCATAGCCAAGCTGCGCCAGTACGTCCTCAGGCCCGCGCAGGCTCAGTTGAAGGGCCGCATCGCCCAGCGGCACCTCGCCCAGCTCGCGTAGCGTCCGCTGTCCCAGCTTCGCCAGTTCTGTGTCGAGAATGTCCCGGCCGCGGGCGATATTCTCTTCCCGATCTTGCCGCTTGAACCACTGCCGGATCTTTTGGCGCGCGTTCGAGCTTTGCACGAACGACAGCCAGTCGCGGCTCGGGCCGTGACTTATCTTGGTGGTGAGCACCTCGACGCGATCGCCCGTCTGAAGGCGACTGTCGAGCGGCACCATCTGGCCGTTGACCTTGGAGCCGATGGTTCTATGGCCAAGCTCCGTATGGATTCGATAGGCAAAGTCGATGGGAGTCGAGCCGCCTGGCAGATCGACGATGTCGCCCCGCGGACTGAACACGAATACCTGCCCCGTGAACATGTCCATCTTGAGGGTGTCCACGAACTCGGCCGCATCGGGATTGAGCTCGTGTTGCCAGGCGGTGAGTGCCTGAATCCAGTCCGAGAGCGGCTCCGGCAATGAGGCCGAGCCGCCCTGCTCCTTGTAGTACCAGTGCGTCGCCACTCCGAATTCGGCCACTTCATGCATTGCCCGGGTGCGGATTTGTATCTCGGTGGTCCGGTTATCCACCGTGTGCACGGTTGTGTGGAGCGAGCGATAGGCGTTGGTCTTGGGCATCGCGATATAGTCTTTGATTCGGCCGGGAATCGGTCGCCACAGCGAGTGGACCCACCCGAGCACCTGGTAGCAATGCGCCACATCTTCCACCAGTACGCGAAGCGCGAAGAGATCGTAGATGCGACCGAGGTCCATGGCGATGCCGGGCCGCTTCAGCTTCTGGTAGATGCTGTAGAGATGCTTGGCTCGACCCACGACCTCGGCCTCGACCTCGTGTTCCGCCAGGTATCGCTGCAGTTCGTCGGCCATCTCGTGGATGTACGCCTCGCGCGACGCCCGCTGCTCGGCAAGTTGCTGGACGAGCCACCAGTAGTCGTCCGGCTCGAGATATTTGAAGGCAAGGTCTTCGAGGTGGCCCTTGATCTGATTGATCCCGAGACGGCCGGCGAGCGGCGCGTAGATTTCTCGGGTATCCAGCGCAATGCGGCGTTGCTTGAGCGGGTTCTGGACATCGAGCGTCCGCATGTTGTGCAGGCGGTCCGCCAGCTTGACGATCACGACGCGCGGATCCTCGGCCATTGCCAGAAACATCTTGCGGACGTTCTCGGCTTGCTGCTTGACGTACCGTTGACGTTTCTCTTCATCGCCCAGATCGGTCGCGAACGCGCGGTGACGGTGGCCGATTTCGCCGAACTTGGAGACACCCTCGACGATGCGTGCCACCGGGTGACCGAACTCCTTCTCGATATCGGTGAAGCTGGCCTCGGTATCCTCGATGGTATCGTGGAGGATGCCGGCAGTAACCGAGGTGGCATCCAGGCGCAAGCTGGCGAGATAGTAACCGGTTGCCGTCAGGTGAACGAGATAGGGCTCGCCGGAGAGCCTTGTCTGCCCCTGGTGAGCCTGTTCGGCGAATTCGTGCGCGCGGCGCACCGATTCAATCGCCTCGTCGGGCATGTACTGAGCCAGCTCCGTAAAGAGCTGATCGGGGGCGGGCGACGTCTCGCTTGGGAGCTCGCTTGGGGCAATCGCCATTGTTACAACACCGTTATGCGGGGCAGCCGGCGTCGCGCCCGCTGCCTGGTTGACCAAGTGTACCTGAAGCGTACAGGGCGATCAACGCCCGTCGAGTGGCGTTTGCGCATGTATGTAGCCGTCCCCCTACGACGCTCGGCCGCTACCGGCGTCGATCCAGCGGGTGCCGGCGGAATTGGATGAGCTCTGCGCTCAGAAGACGCTCGTCTGGCGCCCGTCCGCCGTTCTCCCATTCAGGTACGCTTGACTATGCCCGTTCTTCGCGCGCTGTACCGGAATCGATGGGTTCGGTACGGTCTCACCGTGGTGCTGCTGGCACTGGTTGTCAGCCGGGTGAATCCGCAGCATTTGCTGACGGCTATGGCCACGGTGAATCCGGTGGATTTCGTGCTGGCGATGGCGCTGACAGTGCCGTTCCTGTACCTCAAAGCCCTTCGCTGGCACGCCATGTTGCACGCCGCGGGCGTCGAGGCAAGCTTCGGTGAGGCGGCTCTCTCTTTGATCGGCGGCATGGGTCTGGCTCTGATCACCCCGGCCCGCCTCGGTGAGCTGGCTCGCGCGGCCTATTTGCGCGACAGGCAGAAGTGGAAGATCGGCGGTCTGGTGATGCTCGATAAGGGCTTCGACGTACTGGTCCTCTCGGGCCTGTCCATCGCCGGCGCGACCATTCTGCTGGGCAAGATCGCCGGTCTGGCATTCCTTCTGGTCACCATCCTGGGGTTGGCTTTCGTCTACAATCCCGACCCCGTCGGTCGAGTCCTGCTCCGGCTGCGTCTATCGATGGGCCGGCGCCGAATTGCGGAGGTGGTGGCGAGCCTGGACTCGCTGGGGCCTACGTCTTCCAGCACGTTTCTCGGCATCACCGTCCTGGCCTTCGCGGTCGTTCTCCTCCAGTTCGCGGTTATCCTCTTGAGTTGGCGAGCCTGGTCACCCGAGATCGTATTCTTTACGTTCCCGCTGGTCATTCTCACGAATATCCTGCCGGTTTCCATCGGGGGGCTCGGCATCAGGGAGGGCGCTGCCGCGCTGTTGCTCGGCCACTACGGCGTGCCTCCGGCCGACGCGGCCCTTGCCGCCTTCCTGATGTTCGTCGTCAACACGGGACTACCTGGATTGGTCGGCGCCGTGCTGCTTCCCGCGATCTCGCCGCAGGTCGCAACCGAGAAGCCGTGACGGAAACGGTATCACCGCTGCTTTGGCTGGAGCCGGAGGGGGATGAGCCTTCCCGCACCGCTCTCGCCGCGCGGTATGCGCCGTGGGTTTTGCTGGCGCTCATGACGGTCGTCTTTGCCGTTGGATACAGCTGGATGTCCCTGCTGCGGCACGCGGCATTTGAATCGCACGCCTTCGATCTCGGCAATTTCGACCAGGCCGTGTGGAACACCTTGCATGGCCAGCCGTTTCGCTTCACCGACATGGCCACCCACCAGCACATCCTCACCACCAGGCTGGCTATTCACGTCGAGCCGATTATCTTCTTGCTGGCTCCCCTCTATCTGCTGCACAGCGGCCCACAAACGCTGCTCGTTGCCCAGGCCGTGGTGGTCGCATCGGGCGCTATTCCTGCTTACCTGCTCGCCCGGGCAGTCCTGCATCGCCCCTGGGTCGCGCTGGTATTTCCGCTAGCCTATCTCCTCGATCCCAGCCTGCAGAATGCGGTGCTCGATGATTTCCACCCGGTGGTGCTGGCCGCCGCGCTGCTCCTCTGGGCGGTGTTTTTTGCCTACCGCGATTCCTGGCTTGCCTTCGGCGTCTTTGCCCTGTTGGCCGCCGCCACCAAGGAGAACATCGCGCTTCTGGTGGCGATGCTCGGCATCGCCCTGCTCGTGCGCCGGCGCTGGTCACCCGGCTTACTGGCCCTGTTTCTCGGAATCGCTTGGTTCATCATCGCGGTGGGGCTGATTATTCCGGCTTACAACCCGGGCGGTCAGTCACCCTATCTGGCCCGTTACGCCTATCTGGGCCACGGGCTCATCGGCGTACTTTCCAGTCCGATTCGTCATCCCGACGTGGTACTCCGCGTTCTCGGCGCGCCCTCGCGGCTCGGTTACCTTACCTTCTTGCTGAAGCCCTTTGCCTTCATGCCGGTGCTGGGATTGCCCGTGCTCCTTCTAGCCGTCCCCTCGCTCGCCATCAACATGCTCAGCGCGGACGGCCACATGTGGAGCGGCTGGTACCAGTACTCTGCCGAGATCGTCCCCTTTCTGGTGATAGCTTCGATCTTCGGCGTCGCCTGGATATCGCGCGCTACTCGTCTGTCCTGGTTGCCGGTAGCGTTGTCGCTGCTTGTGCTCGCCGCCTCACTCTTTGAGACTCGGCAAGCGGGCTTCTCTCCCATGGGAATAGATTTTGGGGTCGGAACGATGAACGCACACAAGCAGATCGAGCAGAAGATGGTGGACCGCATTCCGCGGGATTCGGTTGTCGCCGCCGCCGATGAGATAGAGCCACACCTTTCCGATCGCCCCACCGTCTATAAGCTCGGCACGGTACATCCCAAGAACGGCCCTGCGGCCCAGTACCTGATTCTGGATGCCTCGTTACCGTCGTTGCCGTTCACGCCGGCTCGCCTCCACGAAACGGCAATTTCCGCCCTTCGTCACGGCTACGGAGTGACGGCCGCCCGCGACGGCATTCTGATCCTCCATCGAGGCGCGCCCGGCCAAACCATACCGCGGGCTTTCTACTCCTTCCTTTTCAGTACGACTTCCCCCGACGTCGCTCATCGGGATCGATGGGGAAATTTGTCGCTTCGCGGTCTCAGCTTCCACCCGAGTTCGCTGTACGTCGATCCGGGGCATCCCGGCATTTCCGTTGATAGCTTCTGGGTGGTATCGGCTCCCATCCTCAGCAAGGTTGACGTTCGCTTCTACCTCAGCCCGGTGTACCACGGTGGCCACCCGGCATACAGCTCAAGGTGGACGCGGTCGGATCAGAGCCCGGCTTTGGTCTGGCGCCCCGTATCTCGCTGGCCCCGCGGTCGGTCGATCGAGGTGTCGTCCATGAGGCTTCTGCCGCAGGCGCGAAAGACGGGTAAGGTGGACGTGGGGCTTGCGGTGCGCGGCCTTGGCCGGGACCTGGCGCGTGCGAGGCACGTGAGGGGCGCGCCGTGGCTTATCCGCGTCGCGACGGTGAACGTGGGATGACAATCTTTCTCGCGATTCAGGGCGCCGCCTCGGTCACCAACTCGGTTTCGAGGCAGTATCTCTCGCCCATCGTGAAGGCGATCGACAAGTACCCCTTGCTCCACTTTGGCTTCGATCTCGCGGTAGCCGTGATCATTGCTGTGGTCACTGTCTTCGCGGCAAGACTGGCCGCCGGGGCGTTGCGCAGGTCCTCTCAGCATGGCGGTCTTCCCGTCAACGCCTCGATCCTGCTGGGCCGATCGCTCGAGGTTGGACTTTGGGTCGTTGGCTTCATCATCATCCTCCTCGTTTTCGGTCTTGGGCTCTCGCCGCTGGCCGCTTTCATCGGCGTGTTTGGTCTCGCCGCCGGACTGGCTCTCCAGCAGCTCCTGCAGAATCTGGTCGCCGGCGTCTACCTGCTCGCAGAGAGGCCGTTTCACTTGGGAGATGTCATCGTGTTCGCCGGAGATAACGGGGTCATTCACCGCGGCTCTGTTGAGGCGATCGAAATGCGCGTGACGCACGTGCGCGGCGAGAATCAAGAGCTTGTCCTGGTTCCGAACACCTACCTCTTCAGCCGAGTCGTGACTGACAAGACGGCCGCGGGCGGCTACGTCGGGGAATTCTTCCTGACGATGCCCCGCGCGATTAACCCCGATGCGGCGCGCCAACAGGTGTTCCCCCTCCTGCCAAAGAGTCCTCCCGGCGTCCCGACGCCCACCCTTGAGATTGATAGCGTCAACGATCAAACGTGGTCCGCAACCGTCTCATACTGGATGTCCGCGGACACGACGGTCTCGCGTGTCCTCTGGGCCGTGGCCCAGGCCGTCCCCAGCGCTACCCTCAGCCTTTCCGGCACGTGATGGAAGGGTCGACTCGGGTGGGCGTGCTGGGAGGCACGTTCGTTCCCATCCTTTTCGGGCACCTTGCGGCCGCCGAGGATGTTGCCTTGCAGCTCGAGCTGGAGACTGTCCTCTTTGTCCCGAACGGCCGGCCGCCTCACAAGGACGAGGTTGGAGTCAGTCAAGTTGCTGATCGGGTGGCCATGGTGGAGCTGGCGGTGGCCGACAACACACGCTTCGCCGTTTCGACGATTGAGATTGAGCGCCCTGGTCCCTCGTACACCCTTGATACGCTGCGAGGTCTGCAGCGATTGCTGCCGTGCGCTCAGCTCTTCTTTCTGCTCGGCGCTGACGCGCTCCCCGAGTTCCACACCTGGCACGAGCCCTTCTCACTCCTTGCCGAGTTCCAGTTGGTGATCATGGATCGCGATGCCGGCCGCGGTATCGACTGGACGTCGGTTGAACGCCACTTCCCCGATATCCGCTCATTGGTACAGTTTGCCCACGTGGCTCAGCTGGAAATCAGCGGGAAGGACGTTCGTCACCGTGTCGCCACCGGGCGTCCCATCCGCTACCTGGTTCCACCCGCCGTCGACCGATACATTCGCCGCCACGACCTCTACTCGGCCTGAAGATATGATTGGCTCATGGACCACCTGGTACGCTCGCGCCCTATCGGCGCCCCGGTGGCGAGGCCGGTCGGCCACTCCAGCCGAGTTGCGCGGATGCTGCCGCTCGCCGGCGCGCTTGTTGTCCTGGCGCTTTTGATCACCGTCTGGGCCCTGGTAGCCCGGCGCATGTCTGCTGACATTCTTCCTGCCCCGGCCTCCGTGTGGCAGCGCTTTCTCGAATCGCTGCGCGATGGCGCGTTTGCGCCGGCGTTGTTTACCACCGTCGACGAGGCCGGACTTGGGTGGCTCGTGGCCCTGGCGGTCGGATTACCCCTCGGCTACGCGATCGGTTCCTGGAGCTCGCTGGAAGATGCTCTCGCCCCGTACCTCGCCGGAAGTCAGTCCATGCCGATCGTCGCGATTGCCCCACTGCTGGTGGTGTGGCTGGGCTTTGGAGTCTTACCCAAGGTTGTGGTCTGTGCCCTGATCGCCTTCTTTCCGATACTGGCAACAACCGCCGCCGGAATACGCGGCATTCCGGGCGAGCTACGAGACGCGGCTCGGATATACGCCGGAGACCGGCTGTCGCTGGCGATGAGAGTTGAGATCCCTCTCGCCGCTCGAGGAATATTTGCGGGGCTCAAGGTGGCGGCTGCTCTCTCAGTGACAGGCGCCGTGGTCGGCGAGCTTGTTAGCTCTGACCAGGGACTGGGCTACCTCCTCATGCTCGGCCGGACCAATTTCGATACACCGCTTATGTTCGTTGCCGTCTTCGCGCTGGTCGGCCTGGGCGGACTCGCATATTTTTTGGTGAGCCTTCTCGAGCGCGCCGCGATCCGATGGGACGCCTGATAGCCGCCGCCGGCATCTGGTTGCTGCTGGCCGGATGCTCGCCTGCTCAATCGGCAGCAACAAGCCTAACCGCGGTGAACGTGGGCATGGGCTACATCGCAAACGTGCAATTCGCCCCGTTCTACCTGGCGCAGGCGCGTGGCTACTATCGCGGGGCGGGCTTGAACGTCCGCTTCAGCTACGCCATCGAGCCGGATTTGCTGCACCTCGCTGCTCAGGGCAAGCTCGATTTTGTCGATTCGGGAGGGGATGAAGTGCTGGCTGCGGGAGCCCACGGTGTGCGCGTCAAGTACGTGATGACCCAGTATTCGCGCTTCCCCTCCGCTTTGTTCGCCCTGGCAAGCAGTCACATCCACCGCCCGAGCGATCTGCGCGGCAAGAGCATCGCCATTCCGGGACGGTACGGCGCCAGTTACGTCGGCCTCCTCGCCCTGCTTCGAGCCGGCGGTTTGCTCCCGTCCCAGGTGTCGATTCACACCGCCGGCTTCTCGCAGGCTCAACTCGTGGCCCATCATCGAGTCGATGCCGCCGTCGGCTACGCCATGAACGAGCCGCTTCAGCTTCGAGCTTCCGGGCATCACGTGGACGAGCTTGATCTCTATCACTGGGCGAATTTTGCCGGGGCGGGCATCGCAGTCGGCGATGCGGAGATCGTTCACCATCCCAAACTCGTGCGTGCGTTCGTCTCGGCCACCATTCACGGTTTGCGCGATACCCTGGCCCAGCCCGCGGCGGCCTTCCGAGCCGCGGAACGGGCCGTTCCCGAGATCAAGGTCCAGGCCGGCCTCCAGCGCGCTGTACTCCGGCGCTGCCTGGCCTTCTGGCGGGCTGAGCCGGCAAAGCCTTTGGGCTATGTCGATCCTCGAATCTGGCAGAACACCGCTCGCCTCCTGTACAGCTTCCACCAGATTCCTTCACCGGTGAACGCGGATCGCTTCTTCACCAACCGGTTCGTTTCCTGACCCGTCGAGCAGCCATAGATCGTCCGGGATATCCAGGTCGAAACGAAAGGCATCACGTTCGATCGTGGTGGCCGGAACGCCGGCTCTATCGGCGACCGCTAAGTGACGCCGATAGCTATCGGGCCCGAACGCGGGATCGATGATGCCCGGCGGCTTCAACAATAGCGCGCCCGTACCCCCGTCGTGAGTGGGGGAGACGACTATTCCGCGCCGACTGGGAACAGACAGAATCGCGGCGACGTCCGCGGGTTCGAGCAGCGCCAGGTCTCCCGGCAGTATGAGCAGTCCATCCGCTTTCAGACCAGCCGCCCAGTCCGCTGCCAGGCGCAGCGAGCCGTTGAGGCCGCCCTGGTCGGGTAGCCATTTCGCGCCAAACCGTTCAGCCAGGCCTCGCTCCTCGCCGGCAAGTGCTATCGGCAGGCCAGGCACGGCGGTTCTGACAGCATCGATAGTACGAGCCAGCATCCCGAGTACCAATCGTGTTCGCCGGTCGTCGTCAAGCACCGCGGCCAGCCGGCTCTTGGCCACCGCCAGCCGCTTCATCGGGACAGCAAAGGCAATCATGCGAGGGAGTGGGCGAAGTCGAGGACAGCGCGTGCCAATCGTTCGCGACCGGCGCCGTCGCTCATGATCGTATCCGTCACCATCACGGCCAGCCCAAGGTCCTCGATCTCGCGTCGTTGCTCGGCGTCCTGTTGGTCGATCACAATCCCGTTAATAAAGTCGCTGTACAGGGCGGCGACTCCGGTCGCCGTCGGCGGCTTACCGACGATAGACATCAGCTCGCCGGCCGGCCCGCTCACAGCCGCGCTGCCGATCAGCGGGCTTACCGCGACGACCGGGGACTGAACGCTCGCCACGAGGTCGCGCATGCCGGGAACCGAGAGGATGGGCAAGATACTGAGCACCGGATTGGAGTTGACCAGAACCACGGCTTCGGCGTCGGTGAGCGCTTCAAGTATGCCCGCGCCTATCGCTGCTCGCTCGATGGCCGCGTACCGCACGGCCTCCACCCTATCGCGGTGAGCCCGGCGCACGAAGTAATCCTGGAAGTGCAGCCAGTCGCCGCCCACCAGAAGTCGCGTCCCAACCCTGTCCTCCGTCATCGGCACAAGCCGCGCCTTCACACCCAGAGCTGTCAACAGATCGGCGGTAACGTCTGCGAGTCCAACTCCTTGCCTCAACTGATCGCTTCTATAGATGCTGGTTGCCAGATCGCGGTCTCCCAACCGGAACCAGCTCGGTGCGCCGTATCTCTCCAGCATGGAGAGCGCATCGAAGGAATCATCAGCGATTCCCCAGCCCTTCTCTCCCGCCATTCCGGCCAGAGTGTACGTCACCGTGTCGAGATCGGGACAGACCCGAAGGCCCATGTACACCAAATCGTCGGCGGTGTTGCCGATGACGGTGAGTTCGTCTTCCGCCAAGATCCGGAAGAGGCCATCAATCAACTTCGAGCCGCCCACCCCGCCGCAAAGGGCGGTAATCATCGAAAATCCACCACGCTGTCAAGCGGCCTGCGCGCTCGGATTCGTCCCTCCCGCCCTGCTTTGCCCACCAGCACCAGCGCCTGCGGAACGACACCGTGCGGTAGGCGTAGCACTCGTCGCACGATGTCCGCGCAATACATCGGCGCCGCCATCCAGCACGTCGCCAGGCCGTGTTCCGCGGCCAGGAGGAAGAAGGTCTGGAGCACGGCGCCTACGCTCTGTACCGCCATCTGCCATTCCAGGTCGTCGAGGCGCTGGTCCCCCGCTACAACTAATCCGTCCGGGTCTAGTGAGCAGAGAATGGCAGCCGGCGCGCTCGTGATGCGAGCGCGAGACGCCTCGGTCTTTGTCGCGATGCTTTCAGCCGTGTGTCCTTGTGCGCTGAGGTCGGCCGAGAGGCGCTCCGCCATAGCGTCAGCGAGGGCGTGCCGCTCATCGACATGCGAGAGGATAGTGAAGCGCCACGGCTGGGAGTTGTGCGGCGAAGGCGCCCAGCAAGCCTCTCCCAGCAACGAAACCAGCAGTTGCACATCCACCGGCTCCGAGGTAAAGTGGCGGATCGAGCGCCGGCCCTGGATGGCCGAACTGAGCCCCAGGTGGTGGTGGACGGCCATCCTAGGCCGGTCCCGGCTCTCCCTCCAGGGAAGCTGCCTGTGTATCCTCCAGCTTGATCAGTTCGACCAGGGCGGCGTTCATCTCGTCCAGAGATCTTTCGAAATCGTCGCTAAAGTAGTACCTGTTCGCGTCCTGCGGAGAGCCCCAGGTATCGAGAAATACGACATCGGTCACGTCGTCGAGCTGGCTGAGGACGTGATGCGTGACGTTGCCGCGCTCGCGGCGTAGCTTCATGTGCCTGGGTTCGTCGTGGACGTGCCGAAACTGATCCCAGTTCTCGACCCGCAGCCTCGTCAGCACGGTGATCACGTCATGCCTCCCCGTCCGGTAGCGGCTCATTATATTGGCGTGACACTCGGGGGTCTTCTCGCGTTAATGTCGGTAGACACCCCACATTCCAGGAGCAACATTGAGAAAGCTGATCGCGCCCGTACTGCTCATTCCAATAGGTTTGTTTCTTCTCACTCAGGCTGTGAGCGGGCAGTCTCCGCCCCCTCCGCCGCCTCCGATCGGCGGCACTGTTGTACCTCCGTGTGGGCCGACTGGTTGCACGCCCACGCCGACTCCTACGTCTACCCCCGTCCCCTTGCACATCAATCTGAAGGTGGCCCATCACTCCCTGGCTCCCGGAAAGAAGCAGATGTTGACGGTTACCAGCGCCGCCGGCGCCCAGATCGCCGTGACCGTGACCTTTCCGAACGGGGACACGAAGCACGCATCGGGCACCGCTTCGTCGGCCGGGACGTTTGTCTTTAGCTACAAGCAGCCGGGCAGCCGGATCACGCACAACAGCAGCAAGGCGAGCGTCAGCGCGTTGGCAACGCTCGGCGCGCAGAGCAAGCACTCGGTCAAGACGTACGCGATCGGGTTCGCACAGGTTGACGTCTCCTCGCTTCCCCGGAACCAACATGCCGGCAAGTCGATTTCGATCTGGATCCACGCCTCCCGCGGCACCAAGTACGTGGGACTCAAGCTCTACGCTCACAAGAGAATACTGGCCACCACAAGCGGCTACGTGGGCAAACACGGCTGGTGGTACCACCACTACGTGATTCCGAAGAAGGCCTCGAAGGGGCGAGTCGGGGTATATGGGTACGCGGTGTTCAAGAGCGGCAAGACGTATCGGGGGGAGACAAGCTTCCGCATCGACTAGCCAGGCACGTATCCGGTCAGTTCTGTGTAGCTGTACCCCTTGACC
>JBOGSL010000245.1:0-3400 GCA_050695395.1 Chloroflexota bacterium
CGGGGGGACTGGGGGGTGCAACCCCCCGAGCCTCTTCCCCTTTTTGTGTTTGTTAGCGGAGATGTCGGATGACAGAACAACCCGTTGCCAACCCTAGCCCCCTCTACTGCACCATCCAGGATTACGATGCCGGCTCGGATACGTGCTCGGTATCCCTCGATCAGCTGGGATTGCTCTCGGCCTGGCTCACGGGGATTGCCGTGGCGCGCGAGATCAACCGCTCGCAGCTCATCGCCGGGGCTCGCGGCACCATCCTTCTGACCGACCCGCACTCGCTCTGCAGCGCCACGCTCATCTCGATCCTGCTGCCCCAGGGCGTGACGCATCTCTCCAGCGCTCAGTCCGGTGTGCAGCGCCAGCAGGCGGGACGCGTCGCCGTGCCCCTCAACAGCCAGGGCTCGGCGCAGGGGACTATTGCCTTTCCGCTGAACTTCTCCGCGGCTCCCAGCGTGTTGGCCGCGGCCGACCGGTTGCTCGGACTCGAGATCACCTCCGCGGGCAACGGCAACTTCGGCTACAGCATCACCGGCGGCACGCCGCTCGGCACGGTGCACGTCTCCTGGGGCGCGGAGGGGAACACGTGACGGCGCTGGTCGTGCTCGCCATCCTCGCCCTGATCCTCATCACCATCATCGATCACCTCGATCCCTATTGACTGTCGGGACGTAGGCCGGTCGCTCTGTCGCCGGCAGAAAGGAAACCGAATGCAACCAAACACCATCTCCCCCGAACTGGAGGCCGTGGCCGCCCAGATGCAAGGTTGGCCCGGCCAGGTGCCCGAGCCGCAGGACGAGGAGCTTGCCGATCAGTCCGACTTCTCGTACCGGGACCGTAGCTCGAATCTTCAGGCGATCGGCTGGGAGACGCCGTCGCCCCCCGAGCCCGTCCCCGAACCCGCCCCCATCGACCTTCAGGCCGGCGGTGAGAGCGACTACCGCGAAGTGCCCAATGCTACGGGCAGTGTCACCTCGCCGGGACCGGATCGCGGCATGGTGTCGTACGACTATCCGGACGAGCCGGCGACGTACAACGTCATGGCGCGGGAAGGGCAGATTGGGGTGAGCTCTCCGGGGATAGCGATGCCGGGCGAGGGCCACGCTCGAGAGAGCGGCCGATGAGCGAGCGTCTAGAGCGCGCCCACCTGGCGGAGACCGTCGCGGCCGAGCCGGTGGTGGTGGCCCAGGATGACCGCCATATCATCGAGGTCACCCTTATCCGTGCCGGTCGCTCCAAGATGGGCAACGTCTATCAGCCCGAGGTGCTACGCGAGGCGCTGCCCCTGTTCGAAGGCGCCCGTGCCTTCGTCGATCATCAGAAGCCAGACGACGCGCCGGAGCGGTCGGTGCGCGACCTGGCCGGCTCGTACCACCAGGTTCAGCTGGATGAGTCTGGCCGGGTGCGGGGCCGGCTGCACCTGCTGCCCGATCACGACTGGCTGTTCAATCTGCTGAGCGAAGCGGCGGGGAATCCCGATCTCTGCGGCCTCTCGATCGATGCCTATGGCGATGTCCAGCCCGGACCCGGGCAGGATCGTACCGTCACCGCCCTGCATCAGATCGCCTCGGTTGATGTCGTCACCCGGCCGTCGGCGGGTGGCCAGGTAGAGCGAGTACTTCAGAGTGACCGCGGCGGCGCGGCACAGGCCTTTGCGGCCGATCCCGGCACCGGCGAGTCGCCAGAGGTCGTAGAGGAAGGCCTGGGTGGCGTCCCGCCCGAATCAATGCACGAAGACGTTTCATCGAAAGGAGCCCACATGGCAGACGACATGGCAGAAATGGTCGAAGCACAACGTATCGAGATTGGCAGGCTCATGTTGGCCAACACCCTGGCCGAGGCGGCACTGCCCGGACCCGTAACCGATAAGCTACGACGTCGGTTCGCCGGCCCATTCCCCGAGGCCCACGCAGGGCCGGGGGCGCCCCTCCCATTCGCCGAGGTCGAGCGGGGGGTTCGGGGGGCGCAGCCCCCCGCCCAAGAATTCCCCTCCTCCTTCAGTGAGGGGACATGGCCGGAGCTCGAGGAAGCCATCCTCGAAGAAAAGAGAGCCCTTGCCCAGCTCACCCAGCTGGGCCAGATCTCGGGCAACGGCTTTGAGAAGCACGTCCAGCCCGGCCTTTCCGAGTACGACAAGCTGCAGATCGCCTTCGACGGCATGTTCGATATCCGCGAGTCCGAGGCCGCGGTGAGCGTGCCGCGCCTCTCCGGCATTCGCGAAGCCTTCCAGGTCGCCACGGGCGTCGACATCGCCCAGAGCGGCGGGGCCGACCGAGCGCTGCGCGAATCCGTTGCCGGAGGGCTGCGCGACAAGGTGCGCAACGGCACCCTCTCCGAAGCCGAGACGCACCTGCGTGAGGCGGATGTCACCAACGCCACCTTCGCCTACCTGCTCGGCACCTCGATGAACAAGCGGCTGCTGCGCGATTACCAGGCCTGGCCCTCGGAGTGGCAGAAGTTCACCAGCATCGTCGAGATCAAGGACTTCAAGCAGCAGCAACGCATCCGGCTGGGTGCGTTTGGCTCGCTGTCCACCGTCGCCGAGGATGCGGCTTACACCACGCTGACCCTTTCCGACACGGAGGCCACGTACGCGGCGACCAAACGCGGCAACCTCGTGCAGATCACGCGCGAGACCATCATCAACGATGATCTCTACGCCATCAAGCAGATTCCGCAGAAGCTGGCGGTAGCGGCGGCCTTCACCCTGGCCGAGTTCACCTACAACCTGCTGGCGCCCAATTACGGCAACATCTACGACGCCCATCCGCTGTTCGATTCGATCAATCACCAGAACACGAGCGTGGGGAGCGCCAATCTCAACACCGCCGGCAGCGGCGCGGTGCTCAGCGCCACCAGCCTCGAAGCGGCCGTGATCGCCATGCGCAAGCAGAAGAATCTGGCGGGTAAACCGATCGGCTTGAAGCCGCGCTACCTGCTGGTGCCGCCCGACCTCGAGTTCAGCGCCATGACCATTCTCAAGAGCGCCGGGTTGCCGGGAGGCAACTTCAACGACATCAACCCCATGATGGGGTACGCCGAGCCGATCGTCAGTCCGCAGCTCAACAGTCTCGCGGCGGGGCCGGCCAGCTCCTCGATCTGGATCGCCGTGGCCGATCCCCAGGTGGTGGACACGCTCGAGCTGGGCTTCGTGGGCGGCCAGGCCAATCCCATCCTGCTCATTCAGGACATGCCGCTCTACGGGCTCAACTTCACTCAGGACGTGATCTCTTATAAGGTACGTCACGAGTACGGCGGAGCCGTGGTTGATTTCCGCGGGTTCTACCTGGGGAACAACTAGGCATGGAGACGCCGGCCTGGGATCGAGCGGCCGATGGTAGGGGTCCGCGGGCGAAAGCGGGGGGCACGGGGGCCGCGGCTCCCCGAGAGACATGACCCCTTCCAT
>JBOGSL010000246.1:0-7182 GCA_050695395.1 Chloroflexota bacterium
CAAATGTCCAACGTCCAGGCGCGCCCGAGAAGCGGCCGGCGCGACCCTTGTCGACAAAAAAGTGGGGCCGCAACTCGTGCGGCCCCGCGCTTTTTATGAGCGCTTCAGTTTGGCTCTCTCTATAGAGCCGGCTCCGTGTCAATGGCTGGAGCTAAATGACGGCAACGATTCCGTTGTCGCCGGCTAGATTGCCCTCGATGTCGTCGAGGGCGCTACCTTCCGGCCCGGAGTTGTCCCATCACAGCCATAGTAAGCCTCCTTACTGACGTAGGCCGATACCACCCTTTGTACACCCGTGAGAAGCTTGAGTCAAATCAGCCGAAATCACCTTTCCACGCGCCAAAAGCGCCCGGGTAGTTTGCCGGACAGGATGCTCCCGGCTTCCCGACTTCCTCCGCCTCCACCACGAACTCTCCCCCCGTTTGGCTCGAAGGTGTGGTCCCCGGCCGCTGCTTCGGCCTCGTGCCGGGTTGCGTAGCCGCGTTTGCCGACCACGACATATCTCCCTCGCGTTTCGCCCGAGGGGTCAGCTTGCGTCTGCACATTTGCCAGGAAATACAACGGCCTCACCTCCTGCCGCGCCATGCCCCAATCAGGTGGTCGGGGTGGCCGCCGGCTCTTTCTTCTCCCGCATCGCCGCCAGGAGCGCCTCCGACGTCATCGGCAGGTCCGTCGGGCGGACGCCCGTCGCGTCGAAGATCGCGCTTGCGATTGCCGCCGCCCCCGCCACCACCGGCGGCTCGCCCACGCCTCGCGCCCCGAGCGGTCCGCCTTCGGATGGAACTTCGACGAGCACGCTCTCCACATCGGGCATGTCCGACGACGAAGGAAGCGCATAGTCGGCGAAGGTCGAGGTCCGGAGATGGCCCTCCTGGTCGTAGACCATACCCTCTAGAAGTGCCCACCCGACGCCTTGAGCGATCCCGCCGTGAACTTGATCCTGGATACCTCCCGGATTGATGGACTTGCCCACGTCCTGCACCGCCGTGTATTCCTGAACCCGCACCTTCCCGGTTTCGTCGTCCACGTGGACCCGCGCCAGATGCGCGACGAAGCTGGGAGCCGAATTGGCAAGGGCCGACCGTCCCTGGCCCAACACCGGCTCATACTTTCCGCCAAAGCTCGTGCTGAGTTGCGCGATCTGCTTCAGGCTCACTCCGCGATCGGGAGCGCCCCGCACCTGCACCTCGTCACCCACAATATCCAGATCCTCGGCCGCCACCTCGAGGTGATCCGCGGCAATCGCCAACACTTGCTTTCGAGCATCCTCGGCCGCCTGATGTACCGCTTTCCCCACCGTATAGGTGATCTTGCTTCCACCGCTGGCACCGGCGAAGGGCGCTGCGTCGGTGTCGGCGGTTATCACCTGGACAGCATCGCCCGATGTGCCGAAGCCCTCCGCGGCAAGCAGGGCGAGGCCGGTCTTAGTGCCGCTGATGTCGACGGAGCCGACCACGATCGAAAGGCTGCCGTCATCGTTGAGGCGGCAAGTCGCGGCGGCCGGCTGCGTCCCGGCCGGCCATCCACCCAGAGCGATGCCAACTCCCTCGCCCGGTTCCTTCCGATGTCGATTCTCCCAGGCCGGCTGCTCGCCAAGCGTTCGCAGGACCTCTCGAGCGCCAACTCGAGGCCACGGCGCCTCGCCCGGCATGAGATCGCCCTCCACCACCGCGTTTCGCAGCCGCAGTTCCAGGGGATCGATGCCGAGTTGCGCCGCCAGCTCATCCATCTGGCCCTCCATCGCAAAGCAGGCCTGAGGCGCGCCCGGTGCTCGATACGCGCCTGCGCCCGGCTTATTGGTGAGCACTTCGTAGGCATCGATGCGCAGGTTGGGGAATCGGTAGGTCCCGCCCAGGAGCAGGCTCACGACGCCCGAGGTTTCGCCCGGGAAGGAGCCGCTATCCACGATAACCGTGGCCTGCAGGGCCGTGAGGGTTCCGTCACGCTTCGCGCCCGTCTTGACGTGCATGACGGTGCCGGGCGCGGGCGTGCCCGCCTGAAAGTCATCCTGGCGCGACAAGACGAGGCTCACCGGCCGGCCGAGCTTCCAGGCGAGCCCGGCCACGAGCGGGTCGAGCAGCGCATACTTGGCGCCGAACGCGCCTCCCACCTCCATCGGCACCACCTTGACCTTGTGCGAAGGAATGTCGAGAGCCTTGGCCACGTCGGATCGGACGAAAAACGAGCCCTGCGTGCTGGTGTAGACGGTGAGGCCCCCCGTGCCGTCAGGTACCGCCGCGCTCGACTGAGGCTCGAGATAGGCCTGATACACCCACGAAGTGTGATAGGTTCGCTCCACTACCGCATCGGCTTGTTGGAGCGCCGTCTCTACGTCGCCCCTCTGGTAGCGCTGAGCGCTGGTGGCGTTGGCCGGACGAGGAAGCTGCTGGGTGTGCGCGCTAACGTCGGTGTGCGCCCCCGCGTCCTCGCGCATGCCCAGGGTCGCGCTGTCGTGGACCATCTCACGGGTGTCGCCCAGCGTCTTCTCCACATCGACAGCAACCTCGCGCGGCTCGTACTCAACAACGACGAGCCCGGCGGCATCCTCGGCTATCTCCGGTGTCGCGGCAACCACGGCGACCACCGGCTGGCCCTCGAAGTAAGTCCGATCTCGCGCCAGCGGGTCGCGCGTGCGCGTCAGGTCTTCCGGTGTTACCAGGGGCAAATCATCGGCGGTGTAGACGCCGGCCACTCCCGGAAGGTTCCGGGCCTCATCGGTATCGATACTGGTAATACGGGCGTGGGCGTAAGGGCTGAGCACCAGCCAGGCGTACAGCATTCCGGGGAGCGAAAGATCGCCCGTGTAGGCCGCAATGCCCGTGACCTTCGCCTCGCCATCCTCACGCCGTACCCACCGGCCCACCGAAGTGTCACCCATAGTCGTCCCCTCCTCACCTATCCTACCGGTGCATCTCGGCTCGGGGCCGACACTCGGGTCGGCCGGTACGACGGCCGGCCGCTATCGCTACCGGAAGCCGAAGTTGCCAATCATGGGCGTGGGGCGCGGACGACTTTTCACCCAGCACCGCCGAGAGTTTGGCAGAGGTCGCGGAGCTCGGAAATCTCCACGTCGATGTTTGCGATGCGCTCGATGAGGGGGCCGATCACCCGTCGGGGGAACGTCTTCTCGCTGCACCATAGAATTCCGGAATGGTGCCGGCCGTTGAGGCGCCAGGTGACGTCAAGCGCTTGAAAGTCCGCGCGGTTATACGTCACGAGCACGCGGCCCTCGGCCGCTGCGAAGGCTAGCTGCTCTTCGTCGGGCAGGCCGGCTCTGTCGGCTTCGTGCACGGAGACGGCATCAACACCTCGGCGCCGCAGCCCTGCTGCTACCTGGTACGTACTGTCCTCGTCGATGAGGAAGCGCAGGCTCACTCGCTCCGATTGAGCGCGATGCGAGCTTCAATCTCGTCTGGATACAGCTCGTAGTAGCGGATCGCGCTTTGTAGCATCGCTTCCTCAGCCTCCGGGTAGCTCTGCCTCAGGGCATTCCGATCGTTCCCGGCGAGAATGAAGGGTTCCAGGATCTCCCAGACGTCCGGACCGCCGACGAATTTTGCGCGCCGTCCGGTCGGTCCGCTCACGGTGACGATGTCTGGAAATTCTCTCATTTTGACTGCTTCCTCCGTCAGGATCTTCAGGGTCTCGGCGAAGGACCGCTGCTCCAGGTGCGCAATCATGCGCACTTTCTTGGTTGTAGCCTCGGGCAGCCGGAGGCTTATTGCCGTCGATGTCATCGCGTACCTCTGTTAAACATATCACTACTGTCATTGATGTCACCAGTTGGACGCGGGCGGTCTCCAGTTCCTCATCCCGCATCGCAGGTGATTCCACGTCGCGTGGGCGATCTTTCGAGCCGATCACGCCACCCTGTTGCCACCCCGGCACGAAGCCAATTTGCATCGGGAATGCCATCCGCGTTCTTGGTCCGATCGAAGATAATGAGATGCCTTTAGAAGCACCGTGATCCAGACCTGAGGAGACGCACCTCATGCCCATCAGCCTGGTGCCCAAGGAACGTCAATTCTTCGTGCTCTTTCGCGAGGAAGCTTCCAATCTCCGGCAGAGTCTCGGGCTCCTCAACCAGCTCCTTCACTCGCAGCCCGACGCCTTCGCTGCGTTGTGTAGCAAGCTGCGCGATCTCGAGCACGCCGCCGACGAAACCACCCATCAGACCATGCACGAGCTCAACAAGACGTTCATCACCCCGTTCGATCGCGAGGACATCTACGCCCTCGCTTCAACGCTGGATGATGTGGTCGATCTGGCGGAAGAGACCGCGGACACTATCGTGATCGACCGAGTCGGCGACATCACCTCCGAGGCTCAGCAGATGGGCGACATTCTGGTACAGATCGCGGGCGAGCTGGTACAGGCCATCGACCAGTTGGATACTCGCAAAAACATCGAGCAGCATTGGGTCAAGGTCCACGATCTGGAGAACGACGGCGACCGGGTCATTCGCCGCGCCATCGGTGCGCTCTTCGAGTGCAAAGATCCGGTGTACATCATCAAGTGGAAGGATGTGTACGCCCTGCTCGAGAAGACCATCGACACCACCGAGCACGTAGCCCACATCCTGGAGAGCATTACGATCAAAAATGCCTGAAACGGCGTCGATTGTCATCGTCGTTCTGGTCGCACTGCTCTTCGATTTCACCAACGGGTTCCACGACACCGCCAACGCCATCGCCACCTCGGTTTCCACGCACGCCCTTTCGCCCCGTGTTGCCGTGCTCCTTGCCGCCGGTATGAACTTCGTCGGTGCCTTCGTCACCCTCAAAGTGGCCAAGACGATTGGAGGGGGCGTGGCGGCTCCCAGTAAATTCACCCTTCTCATGGTCTTCGCGGCGCTGATAGGTGCGATCATCTGGAATGTCTTCACCTGGCGCCGCGGCCTGCCGAGCAGCTCCTCACACGCGCTGATCGGCGGGCTGATTGGCGTGGCAATCGTTGGTCTGGGACTGGGCGGAGTGGAGTGGGGCAGCGTGGTGGACAAGATGATCATCCCGCTGGTCGTCTCGCCTATCATCGGGTTCGGCCTGGCCTATCTGGGCATGTTGGCTATCTACTGGGCTTTTCGGGGTGGCACGCCCCGTCACCTCAACCGGAACTTCCGGGTTCTCCAGATCTTCTCCGCCGCTTACGTCTCGTTCAGCCACGGCACCAATGATGCCCAGAAAACCATGGGACTGATCACCCTGGCCCTGGTCAGCGGGGGCGCCATTCCCGCCTTCAAAGTGCCCATCTGGGTGATCATCGCGGCGGCGGCCGCCATGGGCTTTGGAACGTACGCGGGAGGGTGGCGGATCATCAAGACGGTGGGCACTCGGCTGTACAAGATCGAGCCGGCGGAAGGGTTCGATGCTCAGACCGTCGCCGCCACCGTGATTCAGGTCGCGGCTCAATTCGGCTTCCCGGTCAGTACCACCCACGTGGTGACGGGCGCCGTGCTCGGCGCCGGCTCGACCGCCCACTTCGGAGCCGTCCGGTGGGGCGTCGGCATCAACATCATCATCGCCTGGATCCTCACCATTCCCGCCGCGGCCATCGTTGCCGCCATTCTCTATCTCATCCTCCACGGGCTTGGGCTGTGATGCCGCGACCGACCGTCGGACTCGTGCTCGGCGCCGGCGGAATCCGCGGGTGCGCCCATGCCGCCGTGATCAGCGTCTTGCGCGAAGCCGGCATCCCCATCGATCTGGTGGTCGGCGCCAGCACCGGCGCGCTGTTCGGCCTGGGTGTCGCCGCCGGCCTCGATGCGAACGAAGTGGCCGGCGTGGTCTCGCACGTCAAGACGCTGGATGTCGTGCGCTTCTACCTCGGCGGACTTCGCCCCAGCCGCTCCAATCCGGTAGGGCGGCTGCTCCTGGAGGCCGGGGCCGATCGAAATCTGGAGGATATGGATATTCCCTTCGCGGTGCAAGCCACCGATATGGCGGACCTCAAGCCGATAGTGATCCGGCGCGGACCGGCCCTGCCCGCGGTGCAAGCCAGCATCGCCCTGCCGCTCATCACGCGCCCCGTCGAGATCGGCGGCCGCCTGCACCTGGACGGGGGCCTGCAAGACACCGCGCCCGTGAGTGTGGCCCGCGAGATGGGCGCCGATGTGGTGATTTGCGTGTGCCTGGGACACAACTTCTCGGCGCCGGCGGCGCTGCGGCGCCGGCCCTGGACGCAAGGAGTGCTCGAAACCGTAGGCAGAGCCCCCGCTCGTGGCAATCTTCCCACGCAGCTGCGTTTCCTCAGCCGCCTCTATGCCGCGAGTTTCCAACCCGTCACCCCCGCCACCGACGCCGATATTACGATCTGGCCCGAATTCGGCAAGATTGGCCCGAACTCCATGGTCGGAGGCGGCTTCTGTTACCGACAGGGACTCGAAGCAGCCCGGCAAGCTCTCCCCGACATCCAACGCGTCCTCCAGGCATACCGGCCCAAGGCTGGTTGAAGTAGACCTCGCACACCGGGTAAGATGTATCCATGGACACATTCCATGGACATTCTGAAGCAAACATACCGGCTGGTGAGTTTAAGCAGCGTTGCCTTTCGCTGCTGGATCGAGTAGCCGAGACCGGCATGCCGATCGTGGTCACGAAACGCGGCCGGCCTGTGGCGCGCGTCGTGCCCGTCGAGACGCCTCTGCAGGCGCTGACAGGGAGCATTCGAGTGCTCGCAGAGAATGACGAGGATCTGTATTCGACGGGAGAAACCTGGGACGCCGACCGCCCTAGATGATCCTGCTCGATACGCACATCCTCATCTGGTGGCTCGAGGGCGCTGCTCGTCTGTCGCCGCGAGCGAGAGACGCCATTGGAGAACGTGCCACGGCGCTGGTGAGTCCGATCTCGTTCTGGGAACTGGCTGTCCTTGCCGATCGCGGCCGGATCACCGTGGACCGCGAGGTCGGCCGGCTGTCTCGCGACCTTCTCGCTAGCCGGCTGGTCGAGCCGGCTCCCTTCACCCCATCCATTGCCGTCGCCGCGGCTCGCTTGCCTTTGTTTCACGGGGATCCTGCAGATCGTTTCATCTACGCCACCGCGCGCGAGCTGTCCGTCCCGCTCATCAGCAAAGATTCAACCATCAGGTCCTACGCCAATGAGAGAGAAGACGTTGAGGTCATCTGGTAGCAAGACGACCCGGCCGCGCAGCGGCGGCGGTAGGCCGGCTAGCTCCTGCGCCGGC